>CAZCVW010000359.1:0-3556 GCA_964502185.1 uncultured Burkholderiales bacterium | reverse complement strand
GACCCCACCGTGATGCCGCGGGTGCGCTCGGCCACCGCGGCCAGGGTGGTGAGCAGCTCCAGCGCCGGGCGCGGCTCGCCCGACCCCCGCTCCCGGAACAGGTGGTCGAAGGTGAAGACGCCGTCGAGCCCGGCCGACTGCGCGGCCGAGGCGACGGCCAGCACCGGCTCCGGCTCTGATCGGAACGAGGGCAGCGTCAGCCCGAGCCGCAAGGTCATGCCGAGCCTCGGGGACATGGCAGGCTCCGGGCCAGCGCGGCCGCCCCGATGGCCCCCGCCCGCTCCCCCATCTCGGCGGCCACGACCCGGGGCATCGGCCGGTGCTGCGGCGCTTCGACGAAGTCGGCCAGTTCGGCGTCGATGCGCGAGAGCAGCACGTCGCCGATCTCGACGAGGCCGCCGGCCACCACGACGACCTCGGGGTCGAGGATGTTGACGAGCCCGCCAAGGCCAACGGCCACGTTGCGGGCGTAGGCGGACAGCAACGCCAACCCGTCCGGCTCACCGGCCTGGGCGGAGTCGCCCACCTGGATGGCCCGGATGTCCTCCGGCCGGCCGCCGGCCCGGCGGAGGATGTTCGGCGCCTCGCCGGACAGCGCCCATTCCCGGCCCATCCGGCCGAGAGCGCCGCCCGACGCGATCGCCTCCCAATGCCCGACCGCCCCGCAGGCGCACTTGGGACCCTCGGGGTCGACCTGGAAGTGCCCGATCTCGGCCGCCAGCCCGTGGGCGCCGTGGGACACCTGCCCGCCGGTCACGATGCCGCCCCCGATGCCGGTGCCCAAGGTGATGACGAGGACCTCGGAACGGCCGCGGGCGGCGCCGTGGACCAGTTCGGCGAGGGCGGCGACGTTGCCGTCGTTGTCGACGGCGGTGGGCAACCCGCAGTCCGCTTCGGCCCGGGCCCGGACGGGGAAGCCGTCCCAGCCGGGGAGGTTCGGGGCGTTGCGGACGACGCCGTCGAAGTCGACCATCCCGGCGACGCCGAGACCGATGGCGACCCCCTCCGGGACCTGCGCCCGGAGTTCGGCCACCACCTCGGCGACGTCGCGAAGCACCGATTCCGGATCCCCGGCGGTGGCCCGACGGCGCTCGGCGAGCACCTGGCCATCGGGCGCAACGACGACCCCGAGGAGCTTCGTGCCGCCGAGATCGATCCCGATGGTGGGCCTGGCGATCAAATACCTAGAAGCGCAACAGGGCGCCGATGCGCCCCATGTCGTCGAGCTCCCCGTTCTCCCGCACGATCTGCACCCGGCACTTGTTGACCAGCGCCTCTTCCATGGCCTGCTCGACGACGTCGTCGACCGTCTCCATGGCGGTGGCGCACACCGGACACTCCCGCCCCCGGCTGGCCAGGAACTGGCACGACGGGCAGCGCCAGCCCGGCGCCTCGTAGCCGTCGGCGACGAGGAGGGTCTCGACCCGGCGTTCCACGATGGCCTTGAGCGTGCCGGAAAGGCCGGCCACGCCGCCGTTTCCCGCCCCGACTCCGTTGCGGAGCCGCTCCACCAGCGCCTGCTCCTCCCGGCGCTCGACCTCGGTCTCCACCTCGAGGGCGGCCTGGCGCACCTCTTCCGGCGAGGCGGTGACCATCACCGACACCCGGGCCGCCACCCGCTCCTTCAAGTTGGGGTGGAGCAGTCCCTCGAGCTCGGACACCACCTGGGCCGGACCGCCGAGGATGAGGTGGTCGACGGGGTTGGTCCCCATCTGCTCGAAGGTGACCTCGGCGGCGTGCTTCAGGTGCTTGTGGGCCAGTTCGTCGGTGTGCCGCTGGATGTTGGAGGCGGAGCGGCCTCCCGACTCGTGCCGGCGGGGCACGGCGTCGAAGACCTCGGTGTGCTCGGTCAGCTCACCGAGCTCGAAGCGGAACAGGCGGGCCCGCTGCCGGTCGACCAGCAACACGGCGAAGCGCTCGAACTCGTGGGCCAGCGCTTCGAGTTGCCGGACACGGGCGGTGTGGTTGATGACGATCTCGTTGTTGACGCCGAGCGGCAGCTCCACCACTTCGAAGAACCCGGTGGCGGAGCAGGCGAAGAAGGCCAGTCCCCGGATGCGGGACCGGTCGAAGCCCTGGCGGACCCAGCCCGTGATCCGCTCCAGGTCGCCCTCCACGGAATGAGCCGCCTCGGGGTCGAGCGCGGCGGCCCGTTCCCGCCCGAGGCGCACGAGATGTTCGAGCTGATGCTCGTAGTCGATGTGACGGGGATGCCGGCGCCCGTCCACATCCAGATAGCAACTGGTGACGACCGGGCTGTCCCGGCGGGCGGCGATCGATCGGATCCGGTCGTCGCTTAACACATCGTCCCCCTTCGTGGCCGGTCGGTCAGCCTGGTGTGCGGCGTGCGTTGCAAAGTTCCCCGATGCTACGACCTCTGAGAAGGGTCAGCCCCCCGCTTCGACGAACCCCTTGAACTGCTTGAGGGCGTTCTGGACGATCATGCCCGCCGCCCGGCGCTTCATGAAGCCGGGCATCGGAATGGTCAGGTCGACCGTCAGCCGGTAGCCGACCTCGGTCCCCCCGTTGGCGGCGTCGAACCGGTAGGAGCCGTCGAGGACCCGCACGACGCTGCCCTCCACGAGCTTCCAGGAGAACCCGGCGGGGGCATCCTCGTAGTCGTAGTCGAGGACGTAGCCGATCGACTGACCCAACGCGGCGATCGCGAAACGCACCCGCGTACCCCGACCCTGCTCGTCGCGACCGAGCACCTCGAGCTCTTTGACGTCGGTGGCCCAGGTCGTGTAACGGTCGAAGTCGACCGCCGCCGCGAAGCAGCGCTCCGGGGACGCCTGGACGGTGATGCTCTCAACGGCCTCGTCTGGCATGAACCCAGACGCTATCAACCGGCCGGTAGCAACCGACCAGTTCGATCAGCCAGCTCACCCCGCCCGTTGCGGGATCTGCGGGAAGGAGCCGTGGAGGGCCGCCCACAGCCCGGCCAGCGACAGCTGGTACACGGGAACGAGCACGCCGAACGGCTCCGCCGAGGCGGACACGGCCGTGACCACCAGGGCCACCACCAGCGACCCGAGCAGGTGCAGGCGGACGGGGGTCGGGGCCGACCCGGACAGGAAGAACAAGCCGGTCACGGTGATCCGCTCGCCCGCTCCCGCCCGGACCGCAGCCCGGCCCAGCGCGACGAGCGACACCGGGATGGAGACCCCGAACAGCACGAGCGAGACGACCACGTTCACGTAGCCGGCGCCGTCCACCCCCGAGGCGGCCGGGAGGGCGGTGGCGGCGAAGACGGCGGTACCGGCCCAACTGGCCTGGATGATGCTGCGCCCCTTCACCGGCCGGCTCACGGCCGGCTCACGGTGCCAGCGGACGGAGGACGGAGAGGTCGCCCTCGGCCAGAGGCCGGAGCCGGGCAGCCAGGGCGTCGTAGTCGAACTCCCCTTCCGCCCGGTTGCGGGCGGCCTTGCCCATGAGGGCGCGCTCGGCCGGGTCGGACAGCAGGGCGTCGAGGGCGGCCGTCACCGCCGACGTGTCCTTGGGCGGAACGACGGAGCCCGTCACGCCGTCGTCCACGGCGTCGGCCACGCCGCCGCTG
>CAZCVW010000358.1:0-3588 GCA_964502185.1 uncultured Burkholderiales bacterium | reverse complement strand
CGGCTCCGCCGGTGAGCGCCGGGGCGAGCTCCATCGGTGAGCTTCCGCCCCCCGGACCGCCGGGCCCGGCGTCGCTGGCCGCCGGCACCGCCGTCTGCGGAAGCCCCGGCGTGGCGGCTCTGCCCGCGATTGGGCCCGAGAATGGGCCCCCCGCCCTCGGCATCGTGGAGGACGCAGGCGATGCTGCGGGCGTCCTTCTCCGTCCAGGACCGCTCTTCCGGCGGGATGAGCGCGATCCCCCTCCCACCCGCCGGCCGGCGACCGGCGACCCATCGGTGGGAGTACCCTAGGGGGCAGGTTTTGACCCCGTATGTGTCGAACGGGGTCCTTTACTTGAGCTTCGCGCGTCGCCCGGCTGGAGGAACCCATTGGCGCAGGTGCAAGGCACCCCTGAGGAACGGCGTCAGGGTCCGTCGTGGGCCCGGAAGTACCCGCCGCTGGCGGCCATGGGAGTGGCCGCCCTCATCGCGCTCGCGGTCCTGCCCTCTGCCTTGAACCTGCCGCAGGCCAACCCGTCGGAAACCCTCGAGTACGCCCCCATCCCGCCCGAGGACGACGACCCGCCGCCCCCGCCCGCGGCCGGCAACCTCGCCTCCCTGGGTCTGGCTTCCAGCCCGGCGCTGGCCGGCGAGGCCCCGTCCGACACCGGGACCGGTGAGGGGCCCGGGGCCGGACCCGAGGAGATCGCGGCGCCGCCGCCGCCGGGACTTCCGCCTCCGGCCGTGCTGCCGCCGTCGGTCAAGACGCCGTCGACGAAGCGCTGCGTGGGTAACCCGCCCCGCCAGACCGAGGACCCGCTGGCGCCGCCGTGCGTGGCGAGCTTCGCCGGCGACAACTTCGGCGTGACCTACCAGGGCGTCACCAAGGAAGAGATCCGGGTCCTCTTCTACTTCGACGGGTTCATCAACGACCTCGGCACGTCCCGCGGCCAGGAGGTCCGGCCCGACGCCGAGTACTTCGACCTGCTCGACGCCCCCACCGACGACGATCACGTCTTCATCCGGATGCTCCGGGGCTGGCAGCGGTACTTCAACGACCGCTTCCAGACCTACGACCGCTTCGTGCACTTCTACGCCTACTACGCCCCGGACGGGGCGCCGGAGTCCCGCCGGGCCGACGCGGCCGACAACTACGCCAAGCTGAAGCCCTTCGCCACGATCAGCTACGCCCGGGAGAACGCCGACGACTACCTCGACTCCATGGCCAAGCGGGGTGTCCTCAACTTCGCCTCGTTCGTGGGCCGGCCCGGGTCGTTCTTCGCCCGCTACCCGAAGCTGATCTGGGGCTACCTCCCCGCCATCGAGCAGCAGGCCCGCCAGTTCTCCACCTACGTGTGCTCCAAGGTCGTGAACAAGCCGGTCAGCTTCTCGGGGAACTCCGGCGAGATGGCCAACGGCCAGCCCCGCAAGCTCGGGCTGCTGTCGGCCAACGACGAGGACCATCCCGAACTCCTCCTGCTGACGCAGCTGGTGAAACAGGAGATCCAGGCCTGCGGGGGGACCTTCGCCCTGGAGAAGACCTTCCCCCGGGCCGGCTACGCCCAGGACGCCTCCAACACGGGCGTGGAAGCGGGCCAGAACATGCTCGCCTTCGAGGAAGCCAAGGTCACCACGATCATCTGGCCGGGCGGGCTCGAGACCAAGCACTCGGCCAACTCCCCGCCGGGGTACCGCCCGGAGATCGTCCTGGCCGGTGACCGGCTCATCGAGAGCCGGGACAACTCGATCTTCCAACAGCAAGACTTCTGGAGCCACGCCGTCGTCGTCTCCAACGTCACCCAGGTCGGGCTCCAGGACGAGGAGTTGTGCTTCATCGCCCACCGGGAGGCGGACACCGAGTCGCCCAGCAGCGACGTGCAGAACTACGCCTGCGAGTTCTACAACGACATCTTCCAGCTCTTCACCGGCATCCAGGTGGCCGGGCCCCGGCTCGGTCCGACGTCGATCGACAAGGGCTACCACGCCATCCCCAAGATCCCGTCGACCAACCCCCGGGTGCCGGCCTGCTTCTACGACCCGGGCGACTACACGTGCGTGAAGGACGCCGTCGCCATGTGGTGGGACCCGCAGGGCAAGCCGCCGGGGTCCTCCAGCCAGAACGGCTGCTGGCGCATGTACGAGGGCGGGAAGCGCTACCTGGCCGGCACCTGGCCGGAGGGCGACGTCCTGGCCCAGCGCCGGCCTGACGACGTCTGCAACAACTACCAGACTGGATTCCTCATCGACCCCAACCCCCCCAGCCTGACGTGATGCGGAGGCGAGCAGTGTTCCCAGCGCGACGGTTCCCGAAGAGGGCCGCAGTGACGGCGGCGGCCCTGGCGGTGGCGGCGATGTCCTTCCCCGTCGGGTCGGCCCGCGCTCTGCCCCAGACCCAGGGGCTGCGGGTCGAGGAGAACCAGACCGTCGAGCAGGCCTACCCGCCCGTCCCCGGCCAGAACCCGCTGCCGGGCCTGCCGGAGTACCGGTTGGTCAAGCCGGAAGACTGCGCCACGGTGACGTACTGCGACGTCGTTCCGCTCGAGATCGTGGTGCCGCCGACGCTGGGGGAAGCCGACGAGTTCTTCGTGAAGGTCGAGCTGTCGTGGACGACCAACAAGATCCCGGAGGGCCCGACGCTGCCGATCCCGGGCCAGACCGGACCGGTCACCAACGAGACGGCCGTCAACGACATGGACCTGTACGTCTGGGACATCCCCGCGGCCGCGGAGCCGGTCGAGGTGGCGGCGTCGGCCGAGCTCCCCGAGCAGCTGAAGCTGTTCCGTCCCACCAAGGGCAAGTACCAGATCGTCGTGCTCAACTACCTCGGGCCGAACCAGGGCTACACGCTCAAGGTGACCTACTCGCCCGAGAGCATCGTGCCGCCCTTCGAGTCCCTGGAGCCCGGCTTCGAGGCGCTGATCCCGGTGGTCGAGCCGACCCCGGCCCCGCCGGTGGAGCCGCCCGCGGTCGAGGAGCCGCCGGTGGACCGCTCCGCCGAGCCGGCCCCGCTCCCCGAGCCCGCCGCCCTGCCGGTAACCGCTCCGGAGCCACCCCGGATCGATCTCACCCCGGTCCCGGTCGACCCCGACCCGGACTTCGCCGACTTCGCCGACTCGTCGTTCGACGAGGAACTGGCCGCCCCGGTCAGCAACGTCCTCCAGGAGCGCAAGGCCCGCGTCGTCGGGCCCGCCGAACCCGCCTCGGCCGGCAGCCTCGTCCTCTGGCTCGTCCTGCTCCCGCTGGCCGTGCTGGCCGCCGCCGGCTTCTGGCTCGCCCGCAAGAGCTCCGCCATCCTCCGCCTCAGCTAGCACCGCCCACCCCCGGTCATTCCCGCGGTGCTCCGGGCCACTTCGGTGACAAGGTCGGCGAGGGCGGACCGCGGCAGCTCGTAGGGGCGGAGGCGGCGGAGGGCGGGATCGAGGCGGTGGGCGTCGATGCGGGCGCGGGCGTCGTTCTTGGTCAGGCCGGCGCCGTGCGTCCGGCCCCAGGCGACGAGGGCTTCGCGCCAGGCGTTCACCGCCTTGGCACCGGGGTGGGTGACCAGGTGGGCCAGCACGAACTCGCTGCAGTCGGCGGGCGGGCGGCCGTGGCGGGCGGCGGTCACGACGGC
>CAZCVW010000357.1:0-3589 GCA_964502185.1 uncultured Burkholderiales bacterium | reverse complement strand
CCGCCGACCATCGCCCCTCCCCGGGCCCGCCCGGCCCACGGCCGCGGCCCGGACCTGGGGGCCCACACCGCCGCCGTGCTCGCCGAGTTCGCCGTCTGATGATCGAGCGCCGAAGCCACGCCGGGCCGAAGCGCCCGTTCAACGCGGCTCGGCAGGTGGCTGAGGTGCGAGCAGAGCGCGAACGACTGCTTCTGTCCCGGGCCGAGGTCGACGGGCGCCGGGTCGACGTGCGGGTGGCCGGCGGGGCCGTCACCGAGATCGGCGAACGCCTCTCCCCCACCGTCGGCGAGACCGTCGTCGACGCCGACGGCGGGGCGCTGATCCCGGGCCTCCACGACCACCACATCCATCTCCTGGCCCTGGCCGCCGCCCGGCAGTCCGTACGGGCCGGCCCCCCGGAGGTGAACGACGCCGGCGAACTGGCCACCGCGCTGCAGGCCGCCGATCGGAGCCGCGCCCCCGGCGAGTGGATCCGGGCGACCGGTTACCACGACTCGGTGGCCGGGCCGCTCGACCGGGAGACACTCGACGGCCTGGTGCTCACCCGCCCCGTCCGGGTCCAGCACCGGTCCGGGGCGCTGTGGATCCTGAACTCGGCTGCCCTTGACCGGATCGGGCCGCCGCCCGAGCATCCCGGCGTCGAGCGTGACCGGTACGGGACGCCCACCGGCCGCCTGTTCGGGCTGGACGACTGGCTGCGCCCCCGGGTGTCGGCGCCCGTCCCCGACCTCGCGGCCGTCGGGCGGGAGCTCCTGGCCTACGGCGTGACCGGCGTGACCGACGCCACCCCGACCGAACGGGCCGCCGACTTCGAGCTCCTGGCCGAAGCCGCCCGCTCCGGCGCGCTGCCGCAGCGGGTCGTGGTCACCGGCGGCCCGGCCCTGGCCTCCGACCCTGGCGTCACGATGGAGGGGGGCGCCGACCTCGAGCGGGGCCCCGTCAAGCTGGTCGTGGCCGACCACGACCTCCCCGGCCTCGACACGCTCGTCGACGGTTTCCGGGCCGCCCGGCGGGCCGAGCGGAACGTCGCCGTCCACTGCGTGACCCGGGTGGCACTCGTCCTCGCCCTGGCCGCCTGGGAGGAGGTCGGGCCGGAACCGGGTGACCGGGTGGAGCACGGCGCCGTCGTCCCCCCGGAACTCGCCGCCCGCATCGCCGGTTTCGGGCTCACCGTGGTCACCCAGCCGAACTTCGTCGCCGAGCGGGGCGACGCCTACCTCGCCGACGTCGACCCGGACGACCGCCCGCACCTCTACCCCTGCGCCGGGCTGCTCTCGGCCGGGATCGAGGTGGGCGGGAGCACCGATGCGCCCTTCGGGCACCCGGACCCGTGGCGAGCGATCAGCGCCGCCACCACCCGCCGCACGCCCTCCGGCGCCACCTTGGGGGCCGGGGAGCGGCTCGGTCCCCGCCGGGCCCTCGACCTCTTCCTCGGTCCCCTCGCGGCCCCGGGCAGCCCGCCCCGGCGGGTCGCACCGGGCGCCCCCGCCGACCTCTGCCTCCTGGCCATCCCGCTGGCCGACGCCCTGGCCGAGCCGAGCGCCGACCACGTCGCCGCCACCATCCGCGCCGGTCGCCTCTCCCCCGAACGCTCTTCGTTGCGTTCACCGGCGGGTACACAGGCGAAACGTGTATGTCATGAGCCACCCGTAGGCTGGTAGCGATGACCCTTCCCGACATCGTCGGCTCCTTGCCGGAGCGCCGGATCGAACTCGCCGGACCCATCAACTTCCGGGACCTCGGCGGGTACCCCACGGCCGACGGGCGCCACGTCCGCTGGAGGCGCGTCTTCCGCAGCGACTCGCTGGGGCCGGTGACGCACGAGGACGCCGCCCACCTCACCGAGGAACTGGGCCTGGTGACCGTCGTCGACCTGCGCTCGTCGGAGGAGGTGAAGAAGGAGGGTCGGGGCGCCCTCGTGGACGCCGCCGTCCGCTACCACCACCTCCCGCTGTTCGAAGTGACCCCCGGCGTGGACACGGAGTGGCCCGGCTCGCTCCACGACTTCTATCGGGGCCTGCTGCGCGACGCCTCCGACAAGGTGGCCCGGGTGCTGCATGTCATCGCCGAGGCGGACGCCCACCCGATCGTCTTCCACTGCGTGGCCGGCAAGGACCGCACCGGTGTGGTGGCAGCCGTCCTGCTCGGCCTGCTCGGCGTGTGCGACGACGACATCATTGCCGACTACGCCCTCACCCAGGAAGTCATGCCGGCCATGATCGACCGCTGGAACAGCCAGCCCGAGATCTCGCCGGACAAGGACTTCCCGGCCCACATCCTGCGGGCCGAGGCCACCACCATGCACCGCCTCCTCGAGATCATCGGCGAGGAGTACGGATCGCTCCCCGGCTACGCCGCCGCCGGTGGCATCGGCGACGACGTGGTCCAGGCCCTCCAACGGGCGCTGCTCGTTCCGGCGGGACCTCACCGGGGAGCTTCGTCGCCAGCTCGTTGACGCGCCTTGGCGAGGACGGAGGCCATGTCGCCCGAGGCCAGGGCCTTTCCGACGACCTCGCAGCCGGGCGCAGACAGGCCCCACACGCCGGGATCGCCGTCATCGACGACGGCGAAGACCCGGAAGGGCTCTCCCGGCGCGTGGAGGGTGCCGGCCCCGACCGTGCCCGCCGGCCTCGGATCGAACCGGAGGTCCACGACCACCTCGTCCCCGGGTTCGGCGGTGTCGGCCCCGGTCCGCACTGCGACCCAGTCGATTAGCCCCGACCCGTCCACGCTCGCAACCACCGGCCCTCCGGGGTGATGCAGCTTCACGGCGACCAGCGCCGGAGCGTCCGGCCGCAAGCTCACGAGCACCCCCGGGCTGGCCCAGCCCCTGGCTGAGCGGTCGACGTCCGCCTCCGTGGCGGGCAGTCGGTAGAGGTAGCACCGCGCCACGGCTTCGTCCGCCTCCCAGCCGGGAACCGCATAGCCCGTCGTGACGACGCGCGCTCCGGCCTTCATAACGCCCAGGCGGGGGCGCAACCGTTGCAGGGTCGCCGGGCTGAGGAAAGCGAAGACGACGTCGGCTTCAAAGGGCCCCGTGCCGAAAGAGGCAGTGTCGAAGTCGGCTTCCACGACCGTCCCGTCGACCCCGTTGGCGGCCAAGCGCTCTCGAGCCGACGCCGCCAGCGCCGCATCGAGTTCCACGCCGACTACCAACGCCCCCTGCCGGGCCGCCCGCACCAGCACCCGACCATCCCCGCATCCGAGGTCGAGGAAGCGCTCGCCCTCCCGCAAGTCGGCCAGCGCCAGCGCCTGGTCGATGCGTTCGTCGCTGGTGGCCGCCCAAAACGGCCACCCGGAGCTTCCGGTACCGGTGGAGTCGATCGCCGCAGCCTTCTCTCTCGACGTTCTGGCCGCCCAAACAAATCTCATTGCTGTGAGCGCGCTCTGACGGTGCTGAGAGCAATGAGAAATTCGGCTCGGCTCCCGGGTTCGGGTCTAAACGCCGAGCTTCTTGCCGATGATCTCCTTCATGATCTCGGTGGTGCCGCCGTAGATGGTGGCGACGCGGGCGTCGGCGTAGGCGCGGGCGATGGGGTACTCGGTCATGTAGCCGTAGCCGCCGTGCAGCTGGACGCCGGCGTCGATC
>CAZCVW010000356.1:0-3602 GCA_964502185.1 uncultured Burkholderiales bacterium | reverse complement strand
CGGCGGGCACCGTGCTGGCCGGCGTCGACGTGCGGGCGGGCGGCCCGGGCCCGATCGGCATGCCCGCCGGCGTCCGGGTCGAGGCCGACGGCGTCACCGTCGAGGACGTCGCCATCTCCGACGTGTACGCCGGCATCGTGGTGGCCGGCGCGGCCCGTCCCCGGCTCGTCGGGAACACCATCCACGGCCGCGGCGGCGCCACCATCGACGCCGGCGGCACGGCGATGCACGGCGAGCCCGCCACGGGCGCCGGCGACGGGATCTCGCTGTGGAACGTGACCGGCGCGGTCGCCCGCGACAACGAGATCCACCATGTGCGCGACGGGATCTACCTCTCCTACGGCTCGGGGCTCTTCATCGACGGGAACCGCGTCAGCGGCAGCCGCTTCGGCCTCCACGACATGTGGGCCAAGGACCTGACCCTGGTGGAGAACCGCTTCGAGGGGAACCTCTCGGGGGCGGTGCTCATGTACGGGGGTCCCGTCCTGGCGCTGCGGAACCGGATCACCGACCACCGCTCACCCGCCACCGGGTTCGGGTTCCTCGTCCGGGACGTGGCGGAGGCCCACCTGGCCGAGAACGTCCTGGCCCGCAACGCTGTAGGGGTCCAGGTGGAGGGCGCCCCCCTTGGTGACGACATCCCGACCGACCTCGTCCTCAACACGATTGCCCGCAACGACGTCGGGCTCTCCACCAACGCCACCGCCCGGGTGGCGGCGGGAGGCAACAGCTTCTTCGACAACCTCGTCCAGGTCCTGCCCCAGGGGCGCAACGCCCTCGACGGCATCGCCTGGACGTACGAGGGGACCGGCAACTACTGGAGCGACTACCGGGGCTACGACGCGGACGGCGACGGCCTCGGCGACGTCCCCCACCCCGTCGGCGGCACCCTCGACGGCCTGTTCACCCGCGCCCCGTCGCTCGCCGCGCTGGCTGGAAGCCCGGCCCTGCGGCTGCTGCGGGCGGTGGAGGACCGCTTTCTCGGCGACCACTACGGGGCCCTCACCCGGGACGTGCTCATGGAGCCGCACTCCCCGCCGCTGGAACCCGGCCCGGCGCGGCCCGCCGGCACGGTCCCCCTCGCCTTGACCGGCGCCGCCCTCGTGGCGCTGGTGCTCGCCGTCGCTGTCCGGCTCCGGTCGCCGCGGCCCGTCCCCGTCCGGCCGGTCGCGCCCACCCCGGGAGAGCTGTGCCATGTCCCCGTCTGAGCGTCTCCTCGAGGTTCGTGACCTGGCCAAGTCCTTCCGCCACCGCCCCGTGCTGGCCGGGGTGACGTTCAGCCTCGAGGCCGGGACCGTCACCGGCATCACCGGCGGCAACGGCGCCGGCAAGACCACGCTGCTGCGCTGCCTGGCCGGCCTGGCCCGCTACTCGGGGAGCGTCAGCCTCGAGGGGCACCCGCTGAGCGCCGCCGGTATCGCCCGGACGGTCGCCTACCTCCCCCAGCACACCGACCTCCCGGAATGGGCCACCGTCGACGAGTTGCTCGGGCTGCTGGCCCGGCTCCGGGGAGCCGGGCCCGGAACCACCGTGATGCCCGCCGAGTTCCTGCCCGCACCCGAAGCGCGTATCGGGACGCTCTCCGGCGGCCAGCGGCGCCGGGTCGCCCTGGCCGGCGTGCTCCTCGGCGCCCCCCGGCTGCTGCTCCTCGACGAGCCCGCCGCCAGCCTCGACGACGCCGGCGCGGCGATGCTCTGGGCCGTACTCCGGGACCGGCAGAGCCGGGGCTGCGCCGTCCTCGTCGCCTCGCCGTCGCCGGGCGACTTCGAAGGCGTCGCCGAGCGCCTGCTGGTCCTGTCCGACGGCCGCCTGTCCGACGACCGCCCCGGGGCCCTTCCCGAGCGCCGCCTCCTGGAGGAGTCCGTGGCATGAACGAGAAGATGCGAGCCATCGCCGGCTGGGAACTGCGCCACGCCCTGCGCAGCCGCTGGGTGGTGGCCACCGCCGTGGTCCTGGGCGTGTCTTCCACGGCGGTGGTGCTGCTCGGCCTGCGCGGCGCCCGGGACCTCGGCATGACGGGGACGGGCGGCGCGCTCTCCGCCCTGGTCAACCTGGGCGTGCTGCTCCCGCCGCTCTTCGCCCTGCTCCTCGGGCTCACCAGCGTGGCCGCCCGCCCGGACCGGGGCATGGTGACGATGGTGGCGGCGCAGGCCATGCCCCGGTACGCGCTGCTCGGCGCGTCCTTCGCGGGCCTGGCCACCGCCCTGTGGCTCACCCTGCTGGGCGGCTTCGGCTTCTCCGCCCTGGTCCTGGCCGGGGCGGCCGCCACCGGCGACCTGGCCCCGATGGCGGCGGTGGCCGGCGCCACCCTGGCCACCTCCACCGCCTGCCTCGCCCTGGGCGTGGCCGTCTCCGCGGCCGCGTCCTCCCGGACCCAGGCCACGGCGCTGGCCGTCGCCCTGTGGTTCGTGCTCGCCCTCGGGATGGACCTCGTCCTGGCCGGGGCCGCACCGGCGCTCCGCCTCGGGCCGGCCGGCATGTTCGTGGCGGTCCTGGCCAACCCCGTCGAGTCCGGCCGCATCCTGGCCCTGCTCGGTAGCGACGGCGGCCCGGCGCTGCTCGGGCCCTTCGGCGGCTACCTGCGCGAGGCGCTCGGCACCCTGACCGCCGCCGCCCTGCTCACGGCCTCGCTGGCGTCGTGGACCCTCGGCGCCCTGTCGGTGGCTGCCATAGCCGTGACCCGCCGCGACGTCTGAGGCGTCCCGGCTCGTGCCGGCGTGGGCCTAGCGGCGGGTTATCGGCGGAGACCGAGGGCGGCGGCCGCCGCCGGGTCGATGCGGTCGGGTGTCCACGGCGGGTCCCAGACGACCGCGACGCGCACGGGGACGCCGAGCGCGGCTTCGAGCGCCCGGCCGGCTTCGGCGGGGAGGGACTCGGACACGGGGCAGCCGGGCGTGGTGAGGGTCATCTCGACGGTGACCCCACCGTCCTCCGACCGCAGGGCGTAGACGAGGCCGAGATCCACGATGTCGAGACCGAGTTCGGGATCGACGACCCCGCGCAGCGCCGTGTAGGCCCGGTCGACCAGAGAGAACGGCGTCGGCGTCACGGAGCGGCTCCTTCCAAGAGGGCGGGCGCTCTCGCCGGTGAGCGGCCAGCGGAGCGGACCATCCGGATCGGCCCGAGGGCCAGGTTGGCGGTGGCGAGGACGCCGGCGGTGGCCAGTGCGGAACCACCCGCCATGATCAGCGGTGGCGAGGCGGCGAGGACGCCGGCGAGGAGGAGGCCGAACCCGCCGGCCGTGCCCGCCAGTGTGGCCCGGGCGACGCGGGCGTCGTATAGGTGGGTGAACAGCAGCGGCCCGCCGCTGTGGTGGCGGGAGACGCCCCGGGCCCGCAGGGCGGTGTAGGCGATGAACGGGACGATCTTGTGGGCGTGGCCCACCACCGCCAGGCCGAGCCAGGCGGAGAGGGCGACGACCTCCCCGGTGGCGAGGCGGGCCCGCCACGAAGGGGAGACGGGGGCCAGGCCCGCCAGTGCTCCCTGGGCGGCGGCGACGACGAGCGCGGTGGCGCCGGCCAGCACGAAGGCGTGGAGCAGCTCGAGGCGCCGGCGCCGGTGGCGCAGGAACGCCGCCAGCGACGTCAGGTGGGCGGCCAGCC
>CAZCVW010000355.1:0-3617 GCA_964502185.1 uncultured Burkholderiales bacterium | reverse complement strand
GTCGAGGCCCGCCTCGGCCAAATCGGCGCGCAGGCGCGCTTCGCCGTCGCCGCCGACCAGAGGGAGGGCGATGGTGACCCGCTCCCGGGTGGCGAGCCGCAGGGCCGTGGCCGAATGGTGGGACAGACCCCGGTGGCGGGGCCGGGGATCGGCGAAGGAGGCCCGCAGGCAGGCGATCGGCGACCCGCCGAGGGCGGCGGCCGCGTCGAGGACAGGGCCCACCTCGAGGGCGGAGAAGCCGAGGCGGGTGCCGGTGCCGACGACCCCGGGGCCCATCGCCACGATCGCCGCGTCGGCGCCGCAGAGGTGGCGGGCGATGGTGAGCGCGGAGAACACCGAGACGGCCTCGTGGTCGCCGCCGAAGGCGTGGCCGCAGGTCACGGTGGCGTCGATGAGCTTGCGCTCAGACAGGGCGGCGACGAGGTCGGACATGGCCAGCGGCAGGCCCGCGCCGTCGGTCATGACGTAGGCCAGGCGGGCTTCCGGGGCCGCCTCTTTGAAGGCGACGGCCACGGCCGGCAGCTGGCTGTGCAGCCCGGCCACCACCACCGGCAGGCCCTCGATCGACTCCACCTCGCTCAGGGCGGCGACGTGCTCCTCGGTGGACCCGACGTCGGCCTGAAGGCTCGTGTAGCGGGCCTTGATGACGTGTCCCGGCCCCCGCTCGCTCCACGCCTCCCGCGCCAGGTTCCAGTGGACGATGTGCCAGCCGCCGGTGCCCAGTCCGAGCTCCACGGCGGTGGTGTTGACGACGACCCGGTCGCCCTCCCCCACCGGCCCGGTCAGCTGGGTGAGGGCGTAGGCCCGCTCCGGTCCGTCCCCGAGGTCGACCTCGACGCGCTGGAAGCCGGGCCGCTCGGAGAGCAGGCGGGTCACGACTCCGGTCCGGAACGACGGCACGAAGTACCTTAAGCCCTCTTGCGCCCGGCTCCCCGCTCGCGCTTGGCGAGGCGTTCCCGGATGATGGCCCGGCGCTCCTGGAGATCCCGGTAGGTCAGGCTGGAGGTCGAGGGCTCCACGCCGAAGGAGGCCTTCATGCCGGTCAGGTCGATGTCCCGGTTGGCCGCCTCGCCGACGTCGCCGACGATCCGGGCACCGTGGGCGGTGGCGAAGTAGGTGGCGATGTGGGCGATCTCGGCGAACAGGTCGAGCTCGGGGGCGAGGGTGGCGATCGCCCCGTCCAGGAACACGAGGTTCTTCACGAAGAGCATGAGCTCTTTGGGCATCCGGGCGCCGTAGCCGAGGAGGGCCTTCACCGTCCGCTGGATCTCCCCGACGAGTTCTTCGGGGGTGAGCTTGGTCGGGTCGACCGGCGGGCGGTCGAGCCCGAGGTCGGCGATGACGGCGGCGATGTCGGTGTCGGCCGGGAGGGCGCCGAGGTCCCGCAACGCCTCCATCTGGCCCGTCACGTTGTTGACGGTGGCGCCCACCAGGAGGCGCAAGAAGGCCCGTCGGCGGGGCTCGTCAAGGCGCCCGGTGATGCCGAAGTCGAGCAGAGCGGTACGCCCATCGGGCAGCACGAAGAGGTTCCCACCGTGCAGGTCGCCGTGGAAGATACCGTTGAACATGGCGCCTTCCAGGAACCCGATCATCCCGGACCGCACGAGGGCGGCGGTGTCGAGCCCCGCCGCCTTCATGCCGATCACGTCGTCGAAGGCGAAGCCGGACAGGCGCTCCATGACCAGCACCCGCCGGGTGACCAGCTCGGGATGGGGACGCGGGATGACGTAGCGGTTCTGGCCGAGCTCGACCATCGACCGGGCCACGTCGAGCATGTTCTCCGCCTCGAGCCGGAAGTCGAGCTCCTCGGCGATCGTCTCGGCGAACAGCTCCACCAGGGCGGGCGGGTTGGCCAGGGCCGCCACCGGGATCCGCCCCACCATCCGGGGGGCGATCCAGGCCATGACGGCCAGGTCGGCCCGCACCAGGCGGGCGACCGTCGGCCGCTGCACCTTGACCACCACCGACTCGCCGGTACGCAGGACGGCGGCGTGGACCTGGGCGATCGAGGCGGCGGCCAGCGGGACGGGGTCGAAGCGGGCGAACACCGCCTCCAAGGGGCGGCCCAGGTCCTCCTCGACCACCCGGCGGACGTCGGCAAAGGTCTCGGGCGGCACCTGGTCCCGGCAGAGCTTGAACTCCCGGACCAGCGGCTCGGGGAACACGCCCTCCCCCGAGGAGATGATCTGGCCCAGCTTGATGTACGCCGGCCCCAGCTTCTCGGCCGCCTTCCGCAGCCGGACCGACAGGTCGGTGACCGACTCGGTGCCGGACCTACCTCCCTTGGCCTTCCGACGCTTGCCGAGCCACCAGATGGCCAGCGCCAGGCCGAGGTGCCGCAGGGTGATCAGCAGCCGCCCGATGGGCGGGACCTTCCGGGGCGTGACCAGCCGGGGCACCTCGGCCCGCACCGCGGCCCGCACCCGGTCGAGGCCCGGCTTCCAGGCCAGGCGATCGGGGTCGACGACCCAAGGCCCTTCGTCGGAGAACGCGCCGTGTTCCAGATCGGGCGCGGGACGGCCTAGAGACAAGCGATCAGCTTCTCCACCCGCTCGTCCTGGGACTTGAACGGGTCCTTGCAAAGGACCGTACGCTGCGCCTGGTCGTTCAGCTTCAGGTGCACCCAGTCGACGGTGTAGTCCCGCTTGCGCTCCTTGGCCCGCTTGATGAAGGCGCCCCGGAGGCGGGCGCGGGTGCTCTGCGGCGGGTTGATGGTGGCGTCGGCGATGTCCTCGTCGGTGCAGATCCGCTCGGCCATACCCTTGCGCTCGAGCACGTAGAAGAGCGAACGCTTGGTGTTGATGTCGTGGTAGGCGAGGTCCACGAGAGCCACCCGGGGGTGGGTCAGCGGGATCGAATGCCGGTTCCGGTACGACTCGATCAGGTGATACTTGATGACCCAGTCGATCTGGGTGGAGAGCTTGAGGGGATCGTCCTCCAGGGTCGTCATCACGTGCTCCCACATGGAGAGCGCCTTGGCCTCCAGTTCGCCGAGGCCCTTGCGGGTGGCGAACTTCTGGGCCCGGGTGAGGAACTCGGACTGGATCTCCAGCGCGGAGAGTTCCCGGCCGTTGGCCAGGCGCACGCGGCGCTTGCAGGTGATGTCGTGGGAGATCTCCCGGATCGCCCGGATGGGGTTCTCCAGCGTCAGGTCCCGCCAGACCCCCTTGTCCTCCTCCAGCATGCGCAGCACGATCGAAGTGGTGCCCATCTTCAGGAAGTTGGTGTACTCGCTCATGTTGGAGTCGCCCACGATGACGTGGAGGCGGCGGAACCGCTCGGCGTCGGCGTGGGGTTCGTCCCGGGTGTTGATGATGGGACGGGACCGGGTCGTGGCCGAGGAGACGCCTTCCCAGATGTGCTCCGCCCGCTGCGAGACGCAGTACATGGCGCCCCGTGCCGTCTGGAGCACCTTGCCGGCGCCGACGTAGATCTGGCGGGACACCAGGAAGGGGATGAGCACGTCGGTGAAGCGGGCGAAGTCGCCCTCCCGCTCGATCAGGTAGTTCTCGTGGCAGCCGTAGGAGTTGCCCGCCGAGTCCGTGTTGTTCTTGAACAGGTAGACCTGGCCGCTGATGCCCTCCTCGTGCAGGCGGACCTCCGCGGCGGCGAGCAGG
>CAZCVW010000354.1:0-3621 GCA_964502185.1 uncultured Burkholderiales bacterium | reverse complement strand
CCCGGGGTCCCCGACGATCCGGACGCGCCAGCCGAGCCGCGCGAGCCGCGGGCCAGGACGCCCGTGCTCGCGCTCCCGGCCGTGGTCGTGATCGCAGCCCTCATCGCGTCCGTTTCCTACACCTACGAACACCGGAAGTTCCTACCGTCCTGGATCCGGTGGAACTACAGCGGCTACGAGCAGAAGCCGGCCTACGGGGAATATCGCGAGCTCATCCAGACGATGGGGAAGCTGCCCCCCGGCCGGGCGCTGTGGGAGCCGTCCTCCACCCTCGACAAGTACGGGACCACCCTCGCCCTCGAGCTGCTGCCGCACTTCACCGAGGGCCGGATCGGGTCGATGGAAGGCCTCTACTTCGAATCGGCGGGCAGTACGCCGTATCACTTCCTCATGGTGGCCGAGCTGGCCAAGCAGCCCTCCAACCCCGTGCGCGACCTCTGCTACCGCACGATCTCCGACTTCGACCTGGGCGTCCGCCACATGCGCCTGTTCGGCGTGCGTTGGTTCATGGCCCAGTCCGACGAGGCCAAGGCGGCGGCGGACGCCCACCCCGGCCTGCGCCTGGCCGCCGAGACCGGGTCGCCCGACCTCGCCCCTCAGGTCGCCCGCTGGAGGATCTACGAGGTTCTCGAGGCGCCGCTGGTCGAGGCGATGACGCAGGAGCCCGTGGTCCTCCGGAACATCGACCCCCACGACTGGTTGGAGCCGTCGGTCGCCTGGTTCGACGATGCCGGCGCCCTGGGCCGCCCCCTGGCGGCGGACGGCCCCGAGGGCTGGGCCCGGATCGAACCGCCCGCCCCGCAGGGCGAGGAGGCGGGCTGCCTCTCCAAGGCCGGCTCGGCCGCCGCCTCCGTACCCCCACGGGACCTGCCCGAGATCGACGTCACCGACATCGCAAGCGGCGACGACTGGGTCCGGTTCAAGGTCTCGAAGCCCGGCGTGCCCGTCCTCGTGAAGACCTCCTACTTCCCGAACTGGAAGGCGAAGGGGGCGAAAGGGCCGTACCGGGTCACCCCCAACCTGATGGTGGTGGTGCCCACCGACCGGGAGGTGTCGCTCCACTACGGGCGCACTCCGGTGGACCTGGCCGGGATGGGTCTCTCCGCCATCGGCCTGGCCGGACTCGCCCTCCTGAGCCGCTGGCAACCGGGCCCGCTGCCTGCCCGCCGGCCCGATGACGACGCCGGCTTGTCGGCCGACGACGCGGCCGGCGGGGAATCCGGGGATCAGCCCGAAGCCGACTCGGCGCCGGTACTGGCCTGAGGTTCTGGCGGTGCCGGCCGGCAGGGCGGCCGGCGGAACAGGGCGCTCAGGATCCGGCCGCCGTCGAAGCTGGGCACGGGCAGCAGGTTGAACACGGTGAAGAGACCCGCCATCACCGGCATGCCGAGCTTCAGGCCCCGGGAGATATGGACGGGCGGCCACGTCATGGCAGTCAAACTAGGCTGCCGCCGATGCCAACCCTCGATGCCATCTTCAAGGCTTACGACGTGCGGGGGCTGTACCCCGAGGAAATCAACGAGGAGCTGGCCCGGCTGATCGGCAATGCCTTCGCGGTCTTCGCCGGGGCGGAGCGGATCGTGATCGGCCGGGACATGCGCCCGTCGTCCGACCCGCTGGCCGCGGCCTTCATCGAAGGCGCCAACCTCGCCGGCGTGTCCGTCGTCGACGCCGGGCTCGCCTCCACCGACCTGGTGTACTTCGCCTCCGGGCGCCTCGACGCGCCGGGGGCGATGTTCACCGCCAGCCACAACCCCGCCCAGTACAACGGGATCAAGCTGTGCCGGGCCGGCGCCGCCCCCGTCGGTCAGGACACCGGCCTCGACGTGATCAAGGCGGCGGTGGCCGAAGGGCGCCTGGAGCGGGCCGAGCGGTCCGGGACGGTCGAGCGGCGGGATCTCCTGAGCGAGTACGCGGAGCACGTCCGGACCTTCGTCGACCCCGCCGTGCTCCGTCCGCTCAAGGTGGTGGCCGACACGGCCAACGGGATGGGCGGGCTGGTCGTTCCCAAGGTGTTCGAGGCGCTGCCCTTCAAGCTGACGGTGCTCTTCGCCGAGCTCGACGGGACGTTCCCGAACCACCCCGCTGACCCGATCCAGCCCCAGAACCTGGTGGACCTGCAGCGGGTGGTGCTGGAGCAGGGAGCGGACATCGGCCTCGCCTTCGACGGCGACGCCGACCGGGTCTTCCTCGTGGACGACAAGGCCCAGCCGCTGTCCGGATCGCTCACCACGGCCATGGTGGCCCAGGGCATCCTGGCCCGGAACCCCGGCGAGACGATCGTGCACAACCTGATCTGCTCGAAGGCCGTCCCCGAGATAGTGAAGGAGATGGGGGGCATCCCGGTGCGGACCCGGGTGGGCCACTCCTTCATCAAGCAGGTGATGGCCGAAACGGGCGCCATCTTCGGCGGGGAGCACTCCGGGCACTACTACTTCCGGGACAATTGGCGGGCCGACTCGGGGCTCATCGCCGCGGTGGTCGTGCTGGCCCAGCTGTGTGAGGCCGGACAGCCTCTGTCCGAGCTACGCACGCCGTTCGAGCGCTACTCCGCCTCGGGTGAGATCAACACCCGGGTGACCGACCAGGCGGCCGCCATGGAGCAGGTCGCATCGACGTACTCGTCCTGCAGCCAGGAGCGCCTCGACGGCCTGTCCATCGACTGCGGGGACTTCTGGTTCAACCTGCGGCCGTCGAACACCGAGCCGCTCCTGCGGCTCAACCTCGAGGCCGCCGATGCCGAAACCTGCGCCGCTCGCACCGCCGAGGTGCTGGCCCTCTTCCGGAGCTGACCTATGGCCCTCGACACCCGCCTGCTCGAAATCCTGGCCTGCCCCGACGAGAAGGGGCCGCTGTACTACTTCGAAGCCGACCAGGCCCTGTTCTGCCCCGCCTGCCGCCGGCGCTACGACGTCCGTGACGACATTCCTGTGATGCTCCTCGACGAGGCCACCGTGCTTCCCCCGGCCGAGGCTGAGGCGCTCGTCGAGCGGGCCCGCGCCGAAGGCATCCAGCCCACCTTCCCCCATGACCCGGATGAGGCCTGAGGAGCGACAACATGGCCTCGCCCGTGGACACGCTCCGCTTCTTTGAGGCCGTCGCCGGCCTTCCCGAGCAGTTCGGTCAGGCGGCCGCCACCGCCGAGGCGGTGGACCTTTCGGTCCTCGCCGGCCGGGCCGTCGAGAACATCGTCGTGTGTGGGATGGGCGGGTCGGGGATCTCCGGCGACGTCCTGGCGGCCGGGGCGGCCGGCGAGCTGCCCGTCCCCGTCACCGTGGTGAAGGGGTACGAGCTGCCCCGGTTCGTCGGGCCGAAATCGTTGGTCTTCGCCGTGTCCTACTCGGGGGGAACGGAGGAGACGTTGGAAGCCGCCTCGGCCGCGGTGGCGGCCGGTGCCCAGCTGGTGGCCGTGTGCTCCGGCGGCGCCCTGGCCGGTCTCGCCGAAGGGGCGGGGGCGCCCGTGATCGGCTGCCCGGACGGCTTCATGCCCCGGGCGGCGCTCGGCCACCTTGCCACCCCGCTGTTCGTCGTCTGCGAGCGCCTCGGACTGCTGCCCGGCGCCGGGGCGTCGGTCGAGGCGGCCGCCGCCCAGGCGGCGGTGCGGCGCGACGCCTGCCGTCC
>CAZCVW010000353.1:0-3634 GCA_964502185.1 uncultured Burkholderiales bacterium | reverse complement strand
GTCACCAACCCGGAGCGCCTGGCCCGCGGCATCGAGGCCGGCGTCGCCAACTCGATCCTCGTCAAGGTGAACCAGATCGGCACGCTGACCGAGACGCTGGCGGCGATGGCCATGGCCTCCCGGGCGGGCTACACGAGCGTCGTCTCCCACCGTTCCGGCGAGACGGAGGACGCCTTCATCGCCTCGCTGGCCGTCGCTACCAACTGCGGCCAGATCAAGACGGGCGCCCCGGCCCGGTCCGACCGGGTGGCCAAGTACAACGAGCTACTCCGGATCGAGCAGGACCTGGGCGAAGCGGCTCGGTACCCGAGGCCGTTTCACGCCGGGGGTAAAGGGTGAGCTCCAAAGCGCGCATCGCCGTCGCCTCGGTGCTCTTCGTCGGCTTCCTCTTCGGCGCCGTCTTCCCGACCCGCACCTTCCTGACCCAGCGCGAAGAGATCGTGGCGGCTTTGGCCCGCCTGGAGCTGTTCTCCGAGCAGAACGGTCGCCTCGAAACCGAGATGGCCCGCCTGCAGAGCGACGAGGAGATCGAACGCATCGCCCGCGCCCGCTTCAACCTCGTGAAGCCCGGCGAAGAGGCCTACGCCATCGTCCCGGTCCCGACCACGGCCGCGCCCCCGCCCCCGCCTGGAGCACTGCCGGCCGTCCCCGAAGCCGAGGTCGCCGCCCCCGCCCCGCCCCACCCCGTCCTCGCCTGGATGCGCGACACCCTCCAGCGACTCTTCTGACGGCTTCCCGGTCACGAATGCCCAACTATTGGGCATTCGTGACCGCAAAACGAAACTGTCACACCCTCCTGGTTGACTCCAGCCATGGACGGAGTGGACTTGCGGATCGCCAGGCTGGCCGAGCGACAGCACAGCCTTGCCACATACGGGCAGTTGGTGGAAGCCGGGCTGACGCATCGCGAGATCGAGTACCGGGTCGAGCAGCGCCGGCTTGCGGCGGTGCATCGTGGCGTGTACCGGTTGCCGGGGGTGCGGCCCTACTTCGAGCAGCGGGTCATGGCCGCCTGCCTGGCGACCGGCGGGGCGGCGTCGCACCGATCCGCCGCCGCGCTCTTTCACCTCCGGGGTTTCGACCCCCGTTCCCAGCCCATCGAGATCACCGTCAAGGGCCGGCGCGCACCGCGCCTTCGGGGCGTCACGACCCACACCGCCAATCGCCTTCTCCGGACGACGATCGGGGTCATACCGGTGACCATGCCGGCGCAGATGCTGCTGGGGGTGGCCGAGGTGGCGCCGAAGCTGGCGGAGGGGGCCGTCAACGACGTGCTGGTCCGGCGGATCAGCACTTTGCCGGGGTTGGTGCGGTACGTGCAGGAACACGGGCGGAGCGGGCGGGCGGGGGTGGGTGAGCTAGGGGCTCTGCTCGAGGTGTTCATCCGGGGCGAGCAGCCGACCGAGAGTTGGCTGGAGGACCGGGTGCTGGACTGTCTGCGGGAGCAGGGGTTGCCGGAGCCTGAGCGGCAGTTCTGGCTGCGGCTGCCGGGCGGGCGGCGGGTCCGGTTCGACTTCGTCTTCCATGACCAGAGGCATCTGCTGGAGGCGGACGGGCGCTTGTGGCACACGAGCCCGGCGCAGCGGCGGCGGGACGCGGAGAAGGACCAGGCGGCCGCCGTGCTCGGGTGGACGGTCGAGCGGGTGACCTGGCTGGATCTGCAGGAGAAGCCTTCCGAGCTCTTCAAGCCCCTGCGGTGAGCTGCCGATTACTGGGAGGTGACGACCGCTGAGGTATGGGGCTGGGAGCAGGCACCGCCGCCTGGCCGGCCGTCTCGTCTACGGGCGGTCCCTACGGTGCGCCTCTCTGCCCACCGCTGGCGCATGGCCGACGGGCACGAGGTGTCGGCCCTCGTCGCCGGACGGGGCGTGCCGCTCGTCGTCGTGCACGGGTTCTCGGCCGACGGGTTGCTCTACGCCCAGACCCTTTCCCGCCTCGTATCCCTCGGGTTCAAGGTGGTGGCCATAGACACCGCCGGCCACGGCGGGACCGCCGTCCTCCCCAAGGACGGGATGGAACTGGCCGCCTACAGCCGTCTCCTCGGACGGGCCGTCGAAGAGCTCGGCATCCGCCGGGCCATCTACGCCGGCCACTCGATGGGTGGGCGGCTCATCACCGAGCTGGCCGCCACCGACCCGTCCCGGGTCGTCGCCCTGCTGCTCATCGACGCCATCGTCGGCGACGCCTGGGACAACATCGTGACCGCCTGCCGCTTCTGGCCGCCGCTGCTCAGCGTCTTCGGCACGGCTGCGCTGGTGGACGGGCTGGCCACCGTCTCCCTCGACGACACCAACCAGGCGGCCAAGATCGCCCGGTTGTGGGCCCGGAGCGCGTGGGGTGACTTCTCCCGCCCGTGGCAGCTGGTGGGGCCGCTGCTCTCGGTGCTCCGCTCGCCCGGCAGCCGGCCGCTCCTGGATCGTCTGGCCGACGCCCGGGTTCCGGTTGTGGTCCTCCACGGTGACCGCGACTTCGTCGTGCCGCTGGCCGCGGCCCGGGACACCGCCCGCCGGACCCACGGGGACCTCGTCATCGTCAAGGGCGGCAACCACACGTGGCTGCTCAAGGACCCGGAGACCTTCCCCCACATCATGGGCAGGCTGCTCCAGGGCCGGCTCGGAGACGCCTACGAGATGGCGTTGGTCGAGGCCGGACTCAACCCCGGATCGGCCACCACCGACGACGTCGAAGACGCCTTCTACGCGCCGGGGGCGAGGGTCCGGGCCGTCACCCCGGAGCTGGAGTACGCCCGGTCGGACCGCCGCCGTGTCCCCCGCTACCAGTGGGAGCACATCCCGGCGTCATGAGGCTGGGACGTGAGCATGGGTTAGGGGCGAGACGCCCCGGATGGAGGCGTCGAGCAGCTCGACGGGGTGATGCACCGGCCGTGGTTGCCCGGCGTCGGCCAGGTGGCGGGTGATCTGGAGCGTGCAACCCGGGTTCCCGGCCACGATCGCCTCGGCTCCCGTGGCCAGCAGGTTGGCCGCTTTCCGCCGTCCGAGGTCGCCGGCCGCCTCGGGTTGGAGCAGGTTGTAGATCCCCGCCGATCCGCAGCAGATCTCCCACTCGGCCGGTTCGGCCACCCGCAGGCCCGGGATCCCGGCCAGGAGCGCCCGGGGCTGCGCCCGGACCCGCTGGGCGTGGGCCAGGTGGCAGGCGTCGTGGTAGGCGACCGTCATGGGTAGCGGGTGCCGGGGCGCCCGGGGTTCGACCGAGCCGAGGAACTCAGTGATGTCGCGCACCTTGGCCGAGAACTGCTGCGCCCGCCCGGCCCAGGCCGCGTCACCGGCCAGCAGGTGGGCGTAGTCCCGCATGGCCGACCCGCACCCGGCCGCGTTGGCGACGACGACGTCGCAGTCCTCGAAGGCGGCGATCGTCTCCTTGGCCAGCGCCAGGGCGGGCGGCTCGTCGCCGGAGTGGAGTTGGAGAGCGCCGCAGCAGCGGGGCGACCGGGGGGCGACGACGTCGAAGCCCTCGGCCGTGAGCACCCGGACGGTGGCCTCGTTGACCCCGGCGAAGAACACCCGGGCGACGCAGCCCTGGAGCAGGCCGACCCGACCCCGGGGCGGCGCACCCGCGGGCTGTCCGGGTGTGGGCGAGGGTCGGGCGCCGGTCCGTTCCGGGAGGCGCCGCCACG
>CAZCVW010000352.1:0-3642 GCA_964502185.1 uncultured Burkholderiales bacterium | reverse complement strand
AGCTGGTCGACCATCGTGTTGATGGTGTCCTTCAGTTGGGCCACCTCGCCGCGGGCGTCGACGGTGATCTTCTGGGACAGGTCGCCCTGGGCCACGGCGGTGCTGACCTGGATGATGTTCCGGACCTGGCCGGTCAGGTTGGAGGCGAGCTGGTTGACGTTGTCGGTGAGGTCCTTCCAGGTGCCGGCCACGCCGGGCACGTCGGCCTGACCGCCGAGGCGGCCCTCGGTGCCGACCTCGCGGGCCACGCGGGTGACCTCGTAGGCGAAGGCCCGCAGCGTGTCCGTCATCGAGTTGATGGTGTCGGCCAGGGCGGCGACCTCGCCCTTGGCCTCCACCGTGACGTTCTGGGAGAGGTCGCCCCGGGCCACGGCGGTGGTGACCTGGGCGATGTTCCGGACCTGGTCGGTCAGGTTGGAGGCCATGACGTTCACCGAGTCCGTCAGGTCCTTCCACGTGCCGGCCACGCCGGCCACTTCGGCCTGACCACCGAGGCGGCCCTCGGTGCCGACCTCCCTGGCCACCCTGGTCACCTCGTGACCGAAGGACCGGAGCTGGTCGACCATCCGGTTGACCGTCTCCTTGAGCTCGGCCACCTCGCCGCGGGCGTCCACCGTGATCTTCTGGGACAGGTCGCCGTTGGCCACGGCGGTGGTGACGAGGGCGATGTTCCGGACCTGGTCGGTCAGGTTGGAGGCCATCAGGTTCACGTTGTCGGTCAGGTCACGCCAGGTCCCCGACACGTTGCGGACCCGGGCCTGGCCGCCCAGGCGGCCCTCCGTGCCGACCTCGCGGGCGACGCGGGTGACCTCGGCGGAGAAGGCCGCGAGCAGGTCGACCATGGAGTTGACGACGGCGCCCATGCGGGCGAACTCGCCCTTCACCGGCCGGCCGTCGATGGTGAGCGGCATCTTCTGGGTGAGGTCACCGGCCGCCACCGCCGAGATGACGCGGGCGACCTCATTGGTCGGCCGGACGAGGTCGTCGATCAGGGAATTGATGGCGTCGGACCGTACGGCCCAGCCCCCGTGGACCTCGCCGAGGTCGACCCGCTCGGTGGTGCGGCCGTCGCGCCCGACGGCCCGGGCCACCCGGGCCGTCTCCCGGTTGAACCGGGTCGTCATGTCCATGAAGTCGTTGAAGGCCCGGGCGACATCCTTCTGGAGGCCCGTCCGGCGCGTGGTCAGCCGGACGGCGTGTTCGCCCGCCGTGGCGGCGCGCAGGCCGTCGAGCAGTTCCTGCAGGAACGCGTCAGACGGGGGCGCGGCGCCCTTGCCGTTCTGGTCGGGCTTGGGCGTGCGTGTCTTTGTCGCCCCGCGGGCCAGCTCCATGACACCTACTCCTGGTATCCGAGCCAACCCTTCGAGAAGGTTGTAGCAGAAGCCTCCGCGAACCGGAAGGTGGGCGCTGGAAAACTTTGGCGGGAAAATCCCTTTCCTTCCGGTTTTGCTTCCGTTGCGGCAGGGTATGGAGGCCACCGGCACGTGTGGGCTCCAACCAGCCCTTCGCCCACACGGGCCTGAGATGTTCAGTCGCCAAACGGGGGCCCCTGCCCCCCGTTCGGCGCGCCTACGGTCGTCTCGTGCCTGCTGAAGCCACTACCCCGGACGACCTCTACCGCCTCCCGCTGGCCGATTTCATCCCCGCCCGCGATGCCCTGGCCAAGTCGCTCCGGGCGGCCGGGGATCGGAACGGTGCCGCGGCCGTCAAACAACTCCGCAAGCCGATGCTGGCCGCCTGGGCGCTGGACCAGGCCGCCCGCCAGTATCCCGACGAGGTCGCCCGGTTGCTCGACGCGGGCGCCGGCCACGCTCCGGGCCGCCGCCACCGACCAGTGGGCCGGCGACCGCCTCCGCCGGGGTGTACTGGTCGATCTCGCTGGCAGGAAGTCGCCCGACAGCGAAGCGCTGGAGGCGGCCAAGCGGGACCTGCGCCGGGCCGAGTCCGAAGCCGAGGCGGCGACGACGACCGCGCACCGCCGGGCCGAGGACGCCGCCGGCCGCCTCACCGATCTCGAGGGCGCCGACGACTGAGGGCTCCTGTCGGTAGACGCGACACAGCCCCCACGTCCCTGGGGGAGGATCAGGACGGGGGGGCTGTGTCAGTCCCACTCACCAATGAAGTGATCGGCACGCCCGTGCCTCGACTTGAGAATTTTCTTTCCTGCCGGGATCTCGGCAGCCCAGAACACTGTTTTTTCGAAGTTCTGGCTGCCCGGAAAATCTCGTTGCCGAAAACGCCCCTCTTCTGACGGCGTATTTTGCAACGGGATAATTGGCTCCGCGGCTGGGCTCCGGAAAACCAGCTAGGCCGGCGGTGAAGTCGTGGCCGTCGTCGTGGTCGGCGTCGGCGTGCCCGCCGCCACCACCACGACGACCCCCGATGTGCCCTGTCCGCCGGGAGCTCCGTTCGTGCGGGAGTAGTAGGGGAAGCGGCCCTCGGCGCTGAAGACGTGGCTGAACTGGTCCCGGCTGTCGAGGCACGCCCCCGGGTTGGCATCGCTGCAGTTCGGGCTGGAGTCAAAGGAACCGTCGTCGGCGGTGACGCTGTGGACCTGACCCGTGTCCTTGTTGGTCCAGGTGACCTCGGTGCCCACTTCCACGGTGAGCTCCTTCGGGTCGAACTGGAGGTTGACGATGGAGACGTCGTCGCCGCCGTCGCCGCCCGCGCTGGCCGGCACGCCGAGTCGGGCCGGTCCGGCGCCGACCAGCGTCCCGACCAGTGTCATCGTGCCGGCCAACACGGACAGCAAGAGCGCCTGAGTAGCCCTGCGCATGTGAGGTCCCTTTCCGACCGGCTGCCCCCGCCCCGCCCGACACCCAGCGGCGATCAGCATCCGTGAGAAACCCGGGAATCCTACTGCGCGAGGTGAGTCAGGGCGGGGAGCCTGGCAGGAAGGCGGTGGTAGCGTTCGCGCGCTTCGTAACTCCCAGTCGGACTCGGAGCTTGGGGACGATCTCGACGGAGGCCGCCATGCTGATTCGCCGGCCAGGCCAAACCTGGCATTCCGTCCAACCCGCGCTGCACGACGAGCGGGCCATCCAGACGCTGCTCGCCCAATCGCCCGGCCTGCTCCCGAGCCCCGGCCCGGGAGAACTGGCCGTAGCCGCCAACTTCCGCATGGGTACCACCGGCTCCGCCGACCTGCTCGGTGTGGGTGTCGACGGTCGCATCGTGCTCGTGGAATGCGGGCGTCAGGAAGGCCCGGGGCGGCGTCCCATGGGCGGCGCCTCCCTGGCTGTCGCCGCCGGGCTGTGGCAGGCCCCCTACGAGGAGTTCGATCGCGCCTTCGCCATGCGCGCCGGCGTGCCTCTCCCCGAGGCGGTCGGCACCCTGGCCCAGGCCGGCGGTATCGCCTGGGACGAGGCGGCCTTCCGCTCCGCCCTCACCGCCAACCTGGCCGGCGGCCGGTTCCAGTTGGTCCTGGCCGTCGACGTCATCACCGACGAGGTCCGCCGCGTTGTCGCCTACCTGGGCGCCGGTCCTGGTCCTGGGCTCCAGGCCGTAGCGCTCGGCCTTCGCTACCTGGCGGAGGAAGGCCTCGAGATCCTCATCCCCAGCGTCTACCGGGGTGAGGCGGCAACGGCGGAGAGCCCCGCTCCGGCCCCGGCGGCCATTGCGGCCCCGGCGGCCAGTGCGGCC
>CAZCVW010000351.1:0-3672 GCA_964502185.1 uncultured Burkholderiales bacterium | reverse complement strand
CAGCCGATGCGCCCCAGGCGCGTCCCCCGGGCGGAGACCACCGCCTCCGTTTCGGGATCCAGGCGGCCCCGGAGGCGGGCGGCCAGGACGGCCGACCCGAGCAGGAGGGCGGCGCCGAGGAGCCCGGCCCAGCGCAGCAGCACCCTGACGAGACCTTCGGAGGCGGGTGTCTGGTCGGAGGGCCCGCCGGTGGCCGAGAGGTTCTCCGCCCCGGGCGGCGGGCGGCCGTCGGGACCGGGGGCGGCGAAGCGGTAGTCGCCCGAGGCGGTGTGGCCGTCGTCGCCGAGTACCACCCAGCGGACGGTGTAGATGGCGCCCGGGAGCGTCTCTTTGACGTCGGCGGCGAGGCCCGGCCCCCCCTTCGGCTCCCGCAGTGGTCCGAGGGGCACCCGCCGGCCGTCGCCGTCCTTCAGTACGAGCGAGGACCCTTCCAGGACGACGCGTTCGGTGAAGGCGATCTCGATCTCGGGGGGCGGGGTCCGCACCACGGTCCCCGGAGCGGGCACGACCTGCACGACGTAGGGATGGGCTCCGGCGGCGGCGGGAGACAGGAGCACCCAGGGGATCGCGAGCATGGCCACGGCGATGAGCCGTGGCCATACCCGACGAGCGGTTGATTGCATGGTCGGGGAGTGTGGCACAACCCGCGAGCGGGCTGGTCGCCGCTCCCCGTGGGGGATCAACTCGGGGTGACGAACACCATCGAGTGGGGCTTGTAGAAGCCGCCGTCAGCGTGGCCGGGCCAGTCGCGGCGGTTGTAGTCGATTCCGAGCCCTCCGGTGTTCTCGTCCCGGAAGTCGTTGTCGTAGGTCAGCGCGCCCGTGGCCGGGTCGACGTTGGCCATGTAGCAGCGGCGGTTGCCGTCGTAGCCGGTCCTGGCCACGAAGTAGTTGCAGAACATCATCCGGGTCGGAGCCCCCGAATCGGTGGTCTGCCAGTTGTCGAGGGCACCCCAGTGCGGGCCACCCGTGGTGTAGTCGTCCACCAGCAGGACGCTGGCCAGGGTCGGGCAGTCAGCCTCGTCGCCAATGCCCAGGCCGATCTCCCGCGTGGTGTCGATGTTGCAGTCGATAGAGCCGTCAGCGGCGCTGGCGACCAGCTTCTCGACGTTGATCACATAGATCATCTTCGGGAAACCGTTGTCGTAGACGTTGTTCGACCCGGGGTTGCGTCCGCCGACGGCCCGGAACATGAACCGGTTGTCGTGGCTGACCTGGTGCCAGGCCCCGCCGGCGCAGGCGCCGGGCTCGTAGTCCTGGTTGCCGGCACCGCGGACGTCGCGCTCCCCGTCCTTGACGCCGGCCAGGGCCATACCGTCGTCCCAGACCTGCTTCCACTGGGTCGACGAGTCGGGCTGGACGTTGGTCATGTCAGGCAGGAAGAAGATCCCGCCGCCGCACATGGAACCGGAGAACATGCCCTTGGAGGGGGCGTAGGTCTTGGCGCCCTCCATGATGCCGAGGTTCTCGTGGGCCTTGTTGGCGGTGTGCTTCGGGCTCTTCGGCATGTGGGCCACCGAGACCAGCTTCGGGTGGCCGGGATCGGAGACGTCCCAGATACGCGACGTCGGCCGCAGGTTGTGCTCGTTCACCTGCTTGATCGGGTCGCTCCCGAGCTCGCGGGCGTCGGCGTAGTCGTTGCTGACCATGACGCCGAGGTCGGACCGGATCTGGATGCCGTGCGGGTTGGCGCAGGTTCCCGCCGGTCTGGCCTCCTCCATCGTGCAGGGCTCGGGGACGCCGTTGGGGTTGCCCCTCATGACCGCGCCGAACTGACCGGCGGGCGTCTCCGACTCCTGGACGAGACCCTTGGCCGAATCGGGCTTGAACACCACGATCGACCCGGGCGAGCCGCCGTAGTTGGGCGGCACGTTGGGGCCACCCATGTAGGTGCCGATGGCGCGGCCGTCGGCGGTGAAGTCATAGGCGTCGGGGAAGGACCCAGCCGGGTTCTCCTCGGGCCGCACGACGTTCTTCAGGCTGATGTTGGGAATGTCGGCGACGTCCCAGATGCTGGTGACGTCGGTGAAGAGGTGTCCGGCAATGACCGGCTGGCCGGGTGCGTTCCACTCGTACTGCATGTGGTGAGGCTCACCCTCGATGCCGAACGGCGGCGGGACCTGGACGAAGTTGACCACCTTGCCGTAGTCAACGTTGTGCGTACCGTCCGCATTGAGCTTGCGTACGTCGACCACGGTCATGGCGTCGAGGCCACCCATGAACTGCTGCCGGCCCACGTCGACCAGGCCCTGGGGGTTGATCGCCCCCTGGTTGAGGAAGCGCATGGCGTAGTTGCCGTTGAAGTCGCCGACGTTGTTCTTGCCGGCCCAGATCACGGCGTACTCCGGCTTGGACAGCGCCGGCGCGTTCTGGGTCGCCTTGAACTGGGCCATGGCGACGTCGCGGCGCTCCATGGCGCCCGGGATGAGGTTCTGGACGACGTCAGGGACGTCGTCGGCGTTGTTGATGGCGTCGACTCGGGCCTGAGCGTCCTGCATGGCCGTGTACATGGTCTGCTCGCTCAGCTCGGTGCTCCCGGTCGAGATGCCCGGGTAAACACCGAGGAGCGCTACGACTCCTGTCATGACCACGGCAGTCTTGTGCCGGCCAAGAAGTTTCCTCACTGCAATCCCCCCCTGCTGCTTCGGACGTTGCGATGTCGTAATCGATGTTCGTTATTACGGTTGGGGATCCTCAGGAATTGACGACGTGCCCTCCCTTCCGGGGAGGGAACCGATACGCGATGGCTTGGGTACCGGCCTGAGGCACGGGTGTTCGCCGAGGAATTGTCCGTCCCTCGGGTCGCTGAATAAGACCCGGGTGCTCCGGTCGATACCTAAGGCGGCCCCGTCTCGGTTTCCCCCTAAACCAGCCACCTTGTCCTCCAATTTTGTAGCTACACCACCGTGCGCTGTCAAGGTGCATTCGAATATCCGAATACGCCCGGCTCAGGCGGGCTTGAAACTTTCCAGTGTTGCCGTGATGTTGGTGTCGAAGGTGCCAGTGAAACCGGCCGTGCGCCGCTCGCCGTGGAACACCTCGGTGAACTTGACCCAGATGTTGCGGGCCGGGTCGAACCAGTACGTGCGGGTGCGGGTGCCGCTCTCCGACTCACCCGTGAACTTGCGGTCGGCCTGGACCTTCCAGGTGTCGACGGCCGCACCGGCGACGGTGACCCTCTCCTGGCCGAGGACCTTGACCTTCCACTCCTCGGTTCGCACGGTGGTGCCGTCGGCCCGCTTGGCTGTGCTCTTCCCGCTGCGGGTGGCGCCCGGCTCCAGCGGGCCCGGGATCTGGAGCATGGGGGGGTCATAGTCGGCTTCGCTCGTCTCCGTGCGGGGACCGAAGGTGACCGAACCGCCCTCGAAATCGAAGTACACCCCGTCGCCCCGGAAGCCCACGATCTCCCGCTCCTCGTGGTCATCGGAATAGCGGAGATCGAAGACGACCTGATCGGGGGCGAGATCGGGGGCGCCGTGGACCACGGTGACCATCCGGTTGGGAAGGCGCCGCGTACCGACCAGCGTCGCTTTCTCCTCGCCGTCGACGGTGTAGGCGTATTCGCCCAGGGCGGGTAGGCGGAAGCCGGTGGGGGCGGGAGCGGCACCGGACGGCGGGGTCGGAGCGGCGGTGCCCGCCTGACCGGGCGACGACACCGGCGCGGGGGCGGGGG
>CAZCVW010000350.1:0-3674 GCA_964502185.1 uncultured Burkholderiales bacterium | reverse complement strand
CGAGGTGGAGCGCTCCCTGCGCGTCCTCGACGGGGCCGTGGCCGTGCTCGACGCCGTGGCCGGCGTGGAGCCCCAGACCGAGACCGTGTGGCGCCAGGCCGACAAGTACGGAGTGCCCCGCATCGTCTTCGTCAACAAGATGGATCGGACGGGCGCGGACTTCGACCGCTGCCTGGCCATGCTCGGTGAGCGCCTCGGCGTCAACGCCGTCGCCGTCCAGCTGCCCATCGGCTCCGAGGAGAACTTCTTCGGCGTCGTCGACCTGGTGACCATGCAGGCCCTGGTGTGGGACCACGGCACCGGCATTGATTTCCGCACCGAGGCGATCCCCGCCGACATGCAGGCCGCGGCCGAAGCCGCCCGCCACCTCCTCGTCGAGGCCGCCGCGGACACCTCCGAGGAGCTCATCGAGGCCTACTTCGAGAACGACGGCCTCACCGAGGACCAGCTCAAGACCGGCCTGCGCCTCGGCGTGACCAGCGGCAAGCTGACCCCCGTCTTCTGCGGCAGCGCCTTCAAGAACAAGGGCGTCCAGCCCCTCCTCGACGCCGTGGTCGACTACCTGCCCGCCCCGACGGACGTCCCGGCCATAACGGGCGAGACCCCGTCCGGCGAGCCCGTCGTCCGCCACCCCGACGACGACGAGCCCTTCTCGGGCGTGATGTTCAAGGTTCAGACCGACCCTTACGTCGGCCGGCTCTGCTACGTCCGGGTCTACTCCGGCAAGCTCAGCTCGGGCGACTCGGTGCTGAACGCGACCAAGGGCCGCAAGGACCGGGTGGGCCGGATTCTCCAGATGCACGCCAACAGCAGGGTGGACGTCACCTCGGTGGCGACCGGCGACATCGTCGCCTTCGTCGGCCTGAAGGACGCCTCCACCGGCGACACCCTCTGCGCCCCCGACGCCCCGATCATCCTGGAGAAGATGGTGTTCCCCGAGCCGGTCATCTCGGTGTCGGTCGAGCCCGTCTCCAAAGGCGACCAGGACAAGCTGTCGAAGGCCCTCGCCGCCCTCTCCGAGGAGGACCCCACCTTCCGGGTCCAGGGTGACCCCGAGACCAACCAGACGATCATCAAGGGCATGGGCGAGCTCCACCTCGAGATCCTGGTCGACCGGATGCGGCGCGAGTTCAAGGTCGAGGCCAACGTCGGCCGCCCCGAGGTCGCCTACCGGGAGACGATCAGCGGCACCGCCACCAAGGTCGACTACCGCCACGTGAAGCAGTCCGGCGGCCGGGGCCAGTTCGCCCACGTCGTGCTCGACATCGAGCCCAACCCGGGCGCCGGCTTCGAGTTCGTCGACAAGATCACCGGCGGGGTCATTCCCCGGGAGTACATCCCGGCCACGGCGCTGGGCATCAAGAACGCCCTGAACCAGGGTGTGCTGGCCGGCTACCCCGTGATCGACCTGAAGGTCAGCCTCGTCTACGGCTCCTCCCACGACGTCGACTCCTCCGCGATGGCCTTCGAGCTTGCCGGCGCCATGGGCGTGAAGGAGGCCATCCGCAAGGCGAGCCCGATCCTGCTCGAGCCGGTCATGGCCGTCGAGGTCACCACCCCTGAGGACTACCTGGGCGACGTCGTGGGCGACCTGTCCAGCCGTCGGGGCCGCGTCGAGGGCATCAGCCTCCGGGGCAACGCCCGGGTGGTGGCCGCCTTCGTGCCGCTGGCCGAGATGTTCGGGTACGCCACCGACGTGCGTTCCCGCACCCAGGGCCGCGCCTCCTACAGCATGCAGTTCGCCAGCTACGAGCCGGTCCCGAACCACGTGGCCGAAGAGGTCAAGGCCGCCCGGGCCAACCGGAGCACCCGGGCCTCGTAAGGCGGAGGCACCCTTCTTGCGTGGTGGCGGCGGGGTGAGAGAATCCCTCCGATGGCCACGAGGATGAACGACGCAGAGGCCATCATGTGGGCGGTGGAGTCCGACCCGTTCCTGCGGTCCGACTTCATGAACATCATGCTCCTCGATGCGCCTCCCGACCCCGTCCGCCTGCGGGCCGGCATCGGACGGGTGCTCGCCTCCTACCCGCCGCTGCGCCAGCGGGTGGTGCGCCCGCCGCTCGGGATCGCCCCGCCGGAATGGGCCGACGACCCCGAGTTCGACCTCGACTACCACTTCCGCCGGGTGGCGGTGCCGCCGCCGGGGAGCCACCGGCAGATGCTCGACCTTGCCGCCCTGCTGGCCACCGCCCCCCTCGACCGGGCCCGGCCACTGTGGGAGGTGACGGTGGTGGAAGGGCTGGAGCACGGCCGGGCGGCGGTGCTGCAGCGCGTGCACCACAGCCTGACCGACGGCGTCGGGGGCATGAAACTGCTCCGCAACCTCCTGGAGCGGACCCCCGGCGAAGCGCCGGACGACGCCGGCGCGCCGGACCCGCGGGTGTGGCGCCACCCCGAGATCTTCTCGCCGGCCGAGGCGTCGCTCCGGCCCCTGGACGGGTGGACGAGCCACCGGGGGGCGTCCGGCCGCCCCACCTCCGGCAGCGCGGACGACGCCGGGTGGCCCGCCGACCGTCTCTCCGCCCCCATCGCGGCGCCCCTCGCCGGCCTGGCCACCGCCCTCGCCTTCCGCTTCAACCAGGGGCTGTCCGCCGCCCGCCGGGGTTTCGAAATGGCCGGCAGCCTGGCCACCCGCTCGTCGGACGAGCTGCGGGCCCTGGCCGACGTCGCCGGCCGCACGGCCCGGTCCGTCGCCGACCAGGCGCTGGTGTCCGGCGGGGCGTTGTCGCCGCTATTCGTCGACCGGTCCCTCACCCGGCACTTCGAGACGTTGAGCCTCGACCTTTCCGCCGTCCGGTCCACCGTCCGGTCCCTCGACGGCACCCGCAACGCCCTGTTCGTGGCCGGCGTCACCGGGGCGCTGCGGACCTACCACGAGGGGATGGGGGCACCCTGTGACGCGCTGCGCATGGCCGTGCCCGTCAGCCTCCGCGGCGGGAGGGGCCCCACGGGCGGTAACCACTTCGCCCCCGCCCGTGTGGTCGTCTCCCTCGGCCCCAAGGACCCGGTCGAGCGGCTGGCTCGCACCCGGGCCGCCCTGGACGCGCTGTCCGCCGAACCCGGTTTGCTCCTCACCGAATCGCTGGCCGGGATCCTGAACCTCGTGCCGGGGGCGCTGCTCGTCCCGGCACTGCGGGCCCAGGCTCGGACGGTGGACTTCGCCACCTCCATCGTCCCCGGACTGCGGGCCGAGCGGTACATGGCGGGCTCCCGGGTGCTGGCCAGCTGGCCGATGGGTCCCCGGCTCGGATGCGCCGTCAACCTGACCCAGTTGACCTGCGGGGAGCGCCTGGATCTGGGGGTCAACCTCGATCCCGCGGCGGTGACCGACGCCGATGCTTTCATGCAGTGCCTGGGCGAATCGTTCGACGATCTGCTCGCCGCCGGCTAGCCCGGCTGGTCAGCGCCGGAGACCCTTCCGGTATGATAGGGAAGCGCGACAGTGGCGTCGCTCCAACCGAAAGGCTCCGGAGCGGCGCTTTTTTCGCGCCGCTTCGGGGCCGACCAGAGCGACAAGAGGTACGCATGAACACTGCGCCCTTCTCTGCCTTCTCTCCGCCCGCGCGGTTCGACCGCGACGCCTGCGGGATCGGGCTGGTGGCCGACGCCGAAGGCCGGGCCAGCCGGGCCCTGACCGACGCCGCCATCACCGGGCTCGCCTGCGTCCGCCACCG
>CAZCVW010000349.1:0-3675 GCA_964502185.1 uncultured Burkholderiales bacterium | reverse complement strand
AGGGCCTGCCGGTCGAGTGGCTGGCGACCGCGAAGGCGGGCTTGGCCGTCGCCCCCGGACGAGGGGCGCTCGCCGGGGGCGTCGGACGTGGCGCCGGAGCCGGAGGGGGCGACTCCACTTCGACGCCGGCAGGAGGGGCCGGTTCAGCGGCTGGGGGTGCCACCGGCTCCTCGGGCACCGCTTCGATCTTCCCGGCCGCCAGGGCCTGGAGGACCTCGGGACGCGACAGCGGGGAGACCCGCCCGTCCCTGATTCCGGACGTGACGAGCTGAACCCCCAACAGGCCGAGGAAAACCCCAGCCGAGGTTCCGAGAGCCCAGCTGACCGCCAGGGCGCGACGCACCGCGTGATGGTGCGGGAGGGTGGTGCCACCGAGCGTGAAGGGGACGTTAAATCGACGTCAAGGCGACCGTCACGGCGCGCGGTCCCAGTTCGCGAGAACATAGGACGTGGCCGTTGTCGCCTTGATCGAAGATGACCAGCGGATCCGGGCCGCCCTGGTGCGGGCGCTGGCGGAACGCGGGCACACCGTCCAGGCCGCCTCCCGGGCGATGGAGGGGTTGTCCCAGGTCGTCGAATGGCGGCCCGATGTGGTCATCCTCGACCTCGGGCTCCCCGACCTCGACGGCACCGAACTGTTGAAGATGATCCGAGCGGTGAGCTCGGTGCCCGTCATCGTGGCCACCGCCCGCGACGACGAAGCCGAGATCGTGCGGGTGCTCGACCGGGGCGCCGACGACTACATCACGAAGCCGTTTTCCGCTGACCAGCTCGACGCCCGCATCCGGGCCGTCCTGCGGCGGGCCCAGGCCGCTCCGGAGCCGGACGAGGTCACCATCGGCAAACTGAGCATCGACCGCACGACGCGGGAGACCCGGCTGGCCGGGCAGGTCCTCGAACTCTCCCGCCGGGAGTTCGACCTGCTCTGGTATCTCGCCCGGCGGCAAGGGACGGTCGTGTCCAAGCGGGAGCTCGTGGGCGAGGTGTGGCGGCAGCCCTACGGCGGGGCCGACCGGACCGTCGACGTGCATCTCTCGTGGCTGCGACGCAAGCTGGGCGAGACGGCCGCCGAGCCCCGCTACCTCCACACCGTCCGGGGCGTGGGAGTGAAGCTGGTCGAACCGCCCGAGGGGTGAGACGCCGGCTGGTCGTTCTGGCTGTCGCCAACACGGTCATGGTGGCGCTCGCCTTCCTCGTCCCGCTGGCCGTCCTCGTCCGCACGCTGGCTCGGGACCGGGCGCTCAACGCCGCCGAGCTCGAAGCGCAGTCCCTCGCTCCCGCCCTCGCCCTGACCCAGGAGCCGGACTCCCTGCGGATCGCGGTGGCGGCCACCGACGCCGGTCAGCAAGGGCGCCTCACCATCGTCCTGCCCGGCGGCGACCAGGTCGGCGCTCGGGCACCGCGCAACAGCCCCAACCTCGCCCTCGCCCGGCAGGGCCGGGCCTTCTCGGCCGACACGGACGGCGGGATGGAGGTGCTCGTGCCGGTGGCCCTCTCCGGGCAGGCCACCGCCGTGGTGCGGGTCTTCGTCCCCAATGCGCTGCTGGAACGGGGCGTGCGCTCGGCGTGGGCGGCCGAAACCCTCCTCGGCGTCGCCCTGGTGGTGGTGGCCGTCGTGCTCGCCGACCGCATGGCCCGCAGCATCGTCCGGCCCGTGCGCGACCTGGCCAGCGCGGCGGGGCGACTGGGCGAGGGCAACCTCGACGTGCGCATCGAGCCCGAGGGCCCGCCGGAGATCCAGAGCGCGGCCGTCGCCTTCAACCGACTCGGCCGCCGGGTCGGGGAACTGCTGGCCACCGAGCGGGAACTGCTCGCCGACCTCTCCCACCGGCTGCGCACGCCGCTCACCGCCCTGCGCCTCGACGCCGAAGGCATCGGCGACGAGGAGGACCGCCGCCGCATCGGCGACGACGTCGGCGAACTGGAGCGGGCCATCGACACCATGATCCGCCAGGCCCGCCGCCCCATCCGCCACGAGATGGGGCCGCTGTCCGACGCCGCCGCCGTCGCCCGCGACCGGCTGGCTTTCTGGGCCCCGCTGGCCGAGGACCAGGACCGGGCGGCCACGGTGGACATCGCCGTGGAGTCGGCGCCCGTGCCGGTGGCGGCCGACGAGCTGGAGGCCGCCCTCGACGCCCTGCTCGGCAACGTGTTCGCCCACACGCCCGAGGGGACGCCGTTCCGGGTCACGGTCAGCCGGCTGCCCGGGGGCCGGGTCAGCCTGTCCGTCGAGGACTCCGGGCCCGGCCTCGCCGAGGAGCTGGTCACCCGCGGCGCCAGCGGCGCCGGCTCGACCGGACTCGGGCTCGACATCGTGAGGCGGACCGCGGAGGGCGCAGGCGGCTATCTCACCATCAGCCGAGCACCGAAGGGCGGGGCCCGGATCGAGCTCCGACTCCCCTCCGCCGGGGCCGCCAGTCCGAATTCTTCGCGCCCAGAGTGAGATTCTTATTGCACAGAGTGACAGTTCGTCTTAATCTGACGAAACTGAACATTCGGTACGCACCGGGACATCTCGAATAACGACGCAGCTCCCCCGGTCGGTAGGGCATGACGACTCAGGCTGGGGGCGGCGCAATGCGACGGTTGCGGTTGATTGTCGTCTCGGTGGCTGTGGCGGCCGCCACGACGGTCGGCCTGCCCTCGGGCGGCGCCGACACTGTGCGCAGCGGCCTCGCCCGCGCCCAGGTCGCCCGGGTCGTGCCCTATGTCGGCCTACCCGGCGTCGGCGCAGGCGCCGGCGTGGCCCAGGCGGAGGTCGAAGGGAGCGGAGCCAGAGCGTCGGCGGGAGTCGCCGACTTCGGCGCCTTCGGCCTCATCCTGGGAATGGTGGGCGGAAAGGCGCCGGTGCCCATGCCCGACCTCCCCTCCGCCATCAGCGCCGACTCCCGGGGCGAGAAGGACGTCGTCCGCAACCCGCTGCCACCGCCATCGGTCAGAGATCCAGCCGGAGCCACTGGTCCCGTGATTGGCCCCCTGGTGGCCCAGGAAGAGGCGCACGCCAACGGGGAACCGGCGTCCCGGGCGGCCGCCCGCGGGCCCGAGATCGGCGTCCCCGGTCTGTTCACCGTCACCGGCGGCGAGAGCAGGGCCGAGGCCAACGCCTCCGGCACCCGGTCGGTCGTCACCCTCGGCCGCCTGACCCTCGGTCCCGACTCGCCGCTCGGCCAGCCGGCCGTCGTACTGTCGAACCTCACCTGGACGGCCAGCCACGAAATGGGCCAGCCCGGCCAGGCGGCGTTCACGGTCGGCTCCGTGGCCGTGGCCGGGCAGAACGTCCCCCTCGCCCAGCCGGGCGACATCGCCGGTGCGCTGGAGACCGTCAACGCCGCCCTCGTTCCCGCCGGCCTGCGCCTCGAGGCTCCGGCCACGCTGAGCGACGCCGCCGGGGGCTCGGTGTCCTCGCTGGTGCTCCAGGTCCGCAACCCGGAGGCCGTCGCCGGGCTTCTCGGGGAAGCGGCCAAGCCGGCCGCGCCGGTGCTCATCCAGGTCCTCGACGCCCTGCTGGCGGCCGCGCCCGAGGACGCCGCCGCCGCCCGCTTCGTGTTCAATGCCCTGCTGGCCTCCGCTACCGGGCGCGCCGGTGGACGGCTGGAGCTCGGCGGGGCCTCCGCCCGGATCGGGACGATCGAGGTGGCGGCCCCGGTGCTGCCCGAACGGCCGCCCCTGCCGGTC
>CAZCVW010000348.1:2602-3687 GCA_964502185.1 uncultured Burkholderiales bacterium | reverse complement strand
CCGGCGCCGCCACCTTCGGGAATCGGGGCCGTCCCGCCCGAGGGCCTCGGGCCCGGCGCCCGGGGGCCGCAGGTGGCCGCCGTCGAGCAGCGCCTGGTGGCGCTCAAGTACCACCTGCCGACCGTCGACGACGCCTACGACGCCGACACCGGGTTCGCCGTGGTCGCCTTTCAGAAGCAGGAGAACATGCCCCGCACCGGCCGGGTCACGCAGGACGTGGCCGACCGCCTCTCGACCGCAGGGCAGCCGGGGCTGCGGGTGCCCGGCGGTGGCCCGACCCGCCTCGAGATCGACCTGCCCCACCAGATCATGCTGGTGGTCGTCAACGACGCCCTCGACCGGGTGGTGCCGGTGTCGACCGCGTCGGGCAAGCGGTTCTGCGACGGTGGTCGTTGCCGCACCGCCGTCACCCACCCCGGCTCCTACCGGATCAGCCGGCGCATCGCCGGGTGGCACCGCAGCGATCTCGGACGCCTGTACAACCCAATGTACTTCCGGTCCCGGACCGGCGTGGCCATCCACGGCTTCGCCTCGGTGCCGCCCCAGCCCGCCTCCCACGGCTGCGTGCGGGTACCCATGTCGGCTTCGGATTGGTTGTTCAACGCGATCCCCGACGACACGCCGGTCTACGTGCTCGACGGCGTGAGCCCGCCGGCGCCGGCGCCGCCCCCGGGGACTGTGACATGAGCCGGCGACTGGTCCCCACCACCGCCGCCTTCGGGCTCGCCATGGTCCTCGTCCTCCCCGCCTGCGATTCCGGCGACGGCGTACGCCGGGTGAGCGCCAAGGGCGCCACGAACGCCGGGCAGGCGTCGTTCACCTTCGCCGGCACCGTGGCCGGCCCGGCTCTCGGCCAGGCCGACGTGGAGTGCTGGGAGCCGGCGGAGGACGGAGACCGGTACCGCGTCCACATCGATACGGCCGAAGGGTTCCCGGTCGGCGCCACCAGGTTCAAGGCGCTCGACCTCGCCGTCGCCGGCTACGAGAAGCCGGGGACCTACGACCTCGGCCGTTCCCTGGCCGACGACGACGTCGAGCGGGACGACTTCTTCCTGCTCTTCGACCACGACCCCAACCCGTTCGGC
>CAZCVW010000348.1:0-2502 GCA_964502185.1 uncultured Burkholderiales bacterium | reverse complement strand
GGCCTTCGGCCCGACGTGCTCGGGCCTGGTCACCTCCCAAGGTCGGGCACCACGCTCTAGGCAGAGCGCGTGCCCGTGGAGGCACGTGGTGTCGGAGCGACGAACAACGTGGGATGCCGGCCAGCTCGGCTGCGGGGAGATCATCATGGCTCTGCGCACCCGGATGCTGGCCCTGCCCCCCGGAACGCTCCTCGAGGTCACAGCCCGCGACCTGGGCGCGCCCGAAGACCTGCCGTCATGGTGCCGGCTGACTGGCCACGAGCTGGTCGCGGCCGAGCATCCCGTCTACCTGATCCGACGACGAACAGCCCCAGAAAGAAGCCCAGGAGAAGCCCAGCAAGAAAGGACGGACTGACAATGGCCGGTACCGGGAAATTCTGCGTGTCCCTGACCGAGGCGAAGAACGACCCCGACAAGGCGACGGTGGCGTTTGTGGTGGCCAACGCGGCGGTGGGGTCTGACCAGCAGACGCTGGTGTTCCTCTCCACGGAGGCCGTCCGCCTGGCCGAGGAGGGCTACGCCGACGACATCCACGAGGACGGCTTTCTGCCCCTCAAAGAACTGATGGAGAACTACATCGGCGCCGGCGGGCAGGTCTTCGTCTGCGCCCCCTGTTTCAAGAAGCGGGGCCTCGACGATTCCAAGCTGGTCAAGGGCGCGACCATCGTGGGCGGGGCGAAGCTGGTCGAGTTCCTGTCCGACGGGACGCCCTGCGTCTCGTACTGACACTGTGATGTCGGGGACACCCCGGGCCCCAAGGGCCCCGCACCCGTACCCGGCGGCGGTCAGCTTCGACGGAGGGGATCTCGACTGCGGCAGCGGGCTGCTCCTGTTGATCCGCAAGCACATCGACCCGCTCGAGCCGGGCCAGCTGCTCGAGATCCGCTCCACGGAGTCGTCCGTCGAGGAGGACCTGCCCGCCTGGTGCCGGCTCACCGGAAACCAGCTCGTCAACTGGACGAAGGAGGGCCGCCAGCTCAGCTTCCTGGTGAGCAAGGGGGCGTTCGCCTCCGCGGCCGCCGTCGAGCCGGAGGCGGCCGTGGAGCGCCGCCATGCCCCCATCACCCAGCCGGTGCTCACCCCGACGATCCCGGATTCGCTGCCCGCCCCCGCCCCGGCGCCGGTCGTAGAACCGTTGTCGGTGATGGGGGTGGGCAGCTGGCCCCGGCCCCGGTGGCTGCTGCGCGCCCTGCACGAGCATCTGTCGGGCCGGATGCCCCGAGCCGAGTTCGAGGAGACGGCCGACGACGCCGTCCGCCTCGCCGTGGACGCCCAGCTGCGGGCCGGGGTCGACGTGGTCACCGACGGGGAGCAGCGGCGGGACAACTACTCCAGCTTCGTCGGCGGACTGCTCCAGAACTGCCAGCTCATCCCCATCACCGACCTGCTGCCCTACGTCGACGACCCCGAGGAGTTCGAACGGGAGCTGCGGTCGCTCGACGTCCCCGCCGGCGACGTGCGCCATCCGGCCGTCTTCGGCCCGCTCGGGCGGGACCAGCCGCTGGCCGCCCACGAAGCCGCCTTCCTGGCCCGGCTGACGGACCGGCCGGTCAAGGTTGCCCTGCCCGGCCCGTATCTCCTCGCCCGCACCATGTGGATGGAGTGCATCTCCGACCGCGCCTACGGCACCCGGGAGGACCTGGCCGTCGACGTGGTCCGGGTGCTGCGGGAGGAGCTCGCCTTCCTGCTGGCGGCCGGCGTGGCCGTCGTGCAGTTCGACGAGCCCGTCCTCACCGAGGTGGTGTGGGGGACGCCAGGGCCCGGGGCCCGGGGTGTCCCCGGAGGAGGTGGCGGGCGGACCTTCATGTGCGGGGCACTCGGGGAGCGGCGGGGCACCGACGAGGAACTGGCCTTTGCCGGCGAGCTCCTCGGCGCGGTGTTCGCCGGGATGCCGGCCGACCGCCTCGCCCTCCACGTCTGCCGGGGCAACTGGACGCCGGACGAGCGGGTCGCCCTGGCCGGCGACTACCGGCCGTTGCTCGGGCTGCTCTCCGAGGTGCCCGTCGTCACCCTGACCCTGGAGCTGTGCACGCCCCGGGCCGGCGAGCTGGAGGTGCTGGCCGGCCTGCCCGACGACCGCCGCATCGGCGTCGGCGTGTTGAACCAGAAGGATCAGCGCATCGAGACGGTGGAGGAGGTGATCCACCGGGCGGAGCAGGCCATCAAGCTGTTCGGGGCGGACCGGGTGCTGCTCAACCCCGACTGCGGTTTCGCCACGTTCGCCGACAGCCCGATCGTCGGCCCCGATCTGGCGGAGGCGAAGCTGGCCGTGCTGGTCGAGGCCCGGGATCGGCTCCGGGACCGGCTCTAGGTGGTTGGTGTGAAACGGCGCGAGCAGCCTGGGCTTGACGGAACTGGCGTTCATTAGCTGGCAAAAGTGCTGGTCAGCGAACCGGCGTGAACGCCAGTTGGGCCTGCCGCGGTCGGCAGGCGCATTCGACACCAGCCACCTAGGGCCGGAAGTAGGGGTCGAGACCCATCTCCGAGAAGGCGGTCATCGCG
>CAZCVW010000347.1:0-3696 GCA_964502185.1 uncultured Burkholderiales bacterium | reverse complement strand
CCGACGCCGGGCTCCCCGATGAGGACCGGGTTGTTCTTGGTCCGCCGGGAGAGGACCTGCATGACCCGCTCGATCTCCTTGTCCCGGCCGATGACCGGGTCAAGCTTCTTCTCCCGGGCCAGCTGGGCCAGGTTGCGGCCGAACTGGTCGAGGACGAGCGAGCCGGTGGGCGCGGTCTCGGACGTGGAGCTGGTGGCGGGCTCCTTCTGCCCGGCGTAGCCAGAGAGCAGCTGGATGACCTGCTGGCGGACCCGCGACAGGTCGGCCCCCAACTTGACCAGCACCTGGGCGGCGACGCCCTCGCCCTCCCGGATCAAGCCGAGGAGGATGTGCTCGGTGCCGATGTAGTTGTGGCCCAGCTGCAGCGCCTCGCGGAGCGACAGCTCCAGGACCTTCTTGGCTCGGGGGGTGAAGGGGATGTGGCCGGACGGGCTGGACCCGCCCTGGCCGATGATCTCCTCCACCTGGGCCCGGACGGCCTCCAGAGAGATACCGAGCGACTCGAGCGCCTTCGCGGCGACGCCCTCCCCCTCGTGGATGAGCCCGAGAAGGATGTGCTCCGTCCCGATGTAGTTGTGGTTGAGCAGGCGGGCTTCCTCTTGGGCGAGGACAACCACACGCCTGGCTCGATCGGTGAAGCGCTCGAACACTTAGCCGCCTCCTACCTGGTCACCGCGTGGCCGACCGGCCACTCGGCACCTGTACCCGCTCGGCCTGGCTGGCCGGGCACGGTCGGGCACAGAATCCTAGGCGCCCCTGGGGAGACGCTTGTGATGGTCATTCTACCGGCGAGGGAGAAGCGCGCCGGTCGGGAGCGGCGAGCTTCGGTCGGCTGGCAAAGATTCGTCCTCCGCCCTACCCTCCGCGGTTATGGAACTGGCCGAGGCGCTCGGCATCTCCACGATGGCGGGCGACCTCGACCGGGTCGAGGCAGCCCTGCGCGGATCCGTCGAGACCGACGACCCCTTCCTGACTGAGATCGCTGGTCACCTTATAGGCGCCGGCGGGAAGCGACTACGCCCCATGCTGGCGATATGTGCCGGTTCGACGGCAATTGGCCGGCCCGTCTCCGACGATGTGGTCACGGGCGGCGTGGCCGTGGAGCTCGTCCACCTCGGTTCGCTCTACCACGACGACGTGATCGACGAGTCGACGACGCGGCGCGGGGTGCCCAGCGTGAACGCCCGCTGGTCGAACATCGTGGCCATCCTGGCCGGCGACTTTCTCCTCGCCCGGGCCTCGGGGTTGGCGGCGTCGCTGGGGGTCGAGGTGGCCGGGATCCTGGCCGCCACGATCGGTGAACTCTGCAAGGGCCAGATGCTCGAGCTGCAGCGGCTGTTCGACGTGGGCCGGGACGAAGCCACCTACTTCGGGGCCATCGAGGGGAAGACCGCCTCGCTCTTCGCCAGCTCCTGCCGGATCGGCGCCCTGGTGGCCGGCCACCCCCGCCCGTCGGTCGAGGCCCTCACCGAATACGGGCGCCACACGGGGATGGTGTTCCAGATCGTCGACGACGTCCTCGATCTCACCGCCACCAACGAGCAGCTGGGCAAGCCGGCCGGCCTCGACCTGGCCGAGGGCATCTACACCCTGCCCGTGATCTACGCCCTGCGGGACTCGGCCGAGCTCCGCCAGATGCTGGGCGGCCCACTCGACGGTGACGGCGTGGCGCTGGGCCGCAAGCTGGCCTGTGCCAACGGGTCGGTGGCGGCGGCGTTGGCGGTCGCCCACCAGCACGTCAGCTCCGCCATCCGCGCCTTGGAGCAGGCGGATATCGCGCCGGAACTCGCCGAGGGCCTCGGGCGGCTGAGCCGGATGATCATCGAGCGCTCGGCCACCGTCGCCGCCGGTCTTGCGTAACATCAGCTGAGCATCAGCTGAGCTGCGCGCGGCCCCGGGTGATGACGGCCTGGCGCCGGGCTTCGACGTCGGCCGGGTTGAACTTCCACCCGGCGAACCGGCGGCGCTCGAGAGCCAGTCCCTCGCCCAGGGTGGTCGACGCCACGTCGCGGTAGGTGTCGTTGAGGGCCAGGACGGTGGGCGGGTCGGCCTCGGCGATCTGGCCGGCCAGCGCCTGGGCGGCCGGAAGCAACTCGTCGTGGGGCACGACCCGGTTGACGAGGCCGACCCGGAACGCCTCGGCGGCGTCGACGAAGCGGCCCGTGAAGCTCATCTCCCGGGCGAAGCGCAGACCGACCGCCTGGGGCAGCAGGCCGGTGAGGCCCCCGCCCGGGTGGATGCCGACGCGGGCGTGGGTGTCGGCGAAGGCGGCCCGCTCCGAAGCGACCAGGAAGCTGCACTGGAGGGCCAGTTCGAGGCCGCCGGTCACGGCGGGGCCGTTCACCACCCCGATGACCGGGGTGCGCATCGATCCGAGCACCCACCAGGGCGACTGGTCGAGGCTGTTGATGCGCTCCTGGTCGACGCCTGTGCGCCCAACCTCCCGCAGGTCGAGGCCGGCGCAGAAGGCCGGGTCGGCGCCGGTGAGGATGACCGCCCGGACGTCGGGGTCGGCCTCGGCCTCGGCCAGACCCCGGGCCAGGGCGAACATGAGCTCACCCGACAAAGCATTGCGGGCCTGGGGCCGGTTCAGGGTGAGCGTGCGGATGGGGCCGTCGGTCTCGATGAGCAGCAGATCGTCCATAAGAGACCACGCTACTTACGCCGTCGGCGTGAGCCCGGCCGGCACCGCGGCCAGGAAGCGGAGCACCGCCTCGTTGAAGTCCGGCGCCTGCTCCAGCATCATCCCGTGCCCGGCCCCCGACACGGTCGCGAAACGGCCGGCGGGCAGGAGCGACGCCAGCTCGGCCCCGTCCTCGGGCGGGGTCAGGCGGTCGTCGACGCCGGCCAGCACCAGGGCCGGCACCGTGATCTCGGCCAGGCGGCGCCGCCGGTCCTCCGGGTAGGTCAGGATCGCCTCCACCTGGGCGGCGAAGGCATGGGCGGGCTGGGAGAGCAGGAGCGGCCACAGCAGGTTGATCCACACACCGAAGACCCGGGCCGTGCGGGGCCCGAGCAGGTAGGGGAAGGCCCGGCGGGCCATCACGTGCACGCCGCGGGTCGTGGCCACGTCGGCCCAGGAGGCGAGCAGGTCCCGCCGCCACTGGTGCTGGCGGGCGGCGGTGCCGGCCAGGATCAGGGACGTGACCCGCTCCGGGGCGGTGACGGCCAGGATCTGGGCGACGTAGCTGCCCATGGAGTAGGCCAGCACGTGGGCGCCCTCGATGCCCTCGGCGTCGAGAACGGCCAGGGCGTCGTCGGCCATCTGGTCGAGCGAGTACGGGCCGGCGGGCTTGGCCGAGCGCCCCGACCCCCGGTTGTCGAGGGCGATACAGCGGTACCGGCGGCCGAAGACGAGGCGCTGGCAGGCCCAGATCCGCAGGTCGGCGCCGAGACCGGGAATGAGCAGCAACGGCTCGCCGTCGCGCCGGCCCCACGTCTCGTAATAGATGTCGTCGCCGTGAGCCCCCCGGACTGTGGCCATGCACCCCCCGTCAACCAGGTAAACGCCCTGTTGCCCGTATATGACGCTCAGTAGCCAGATTTGGATACTTCAGGTGCCAGATCCTGCTTATCAGGTCCGGCCGCCGCCAGCGATGGTCGCCCGGTAGCCGGCGATATGCGCGGCGGCGAAAGGCCCTGGCACAGAAGGGGACGGATTGGTGCCTCGCCGAACTGGCGTTCTTCACACGCGAT
>CAZCVW010000346.1:0-3710 GCA_964502185.1 uncultured Burkholderiales bacterium | reverse complement strand
GCCGTCGTCGAGGCCGACGGCGAAGGCGGCGGCGGCGGCGGTGCGCACCCCGGTCACGGCCTCGCCGGCGGCGTCGAAGACGGAGATCAACGCCCCGTTCACGGGGCCGCCGACCCGGTCGTGGACCAGCCCCGAGACCTGGGCGACGGGCGGCGGCGGGGCCGGCGGTCCGCTGCTACCGGGCGGGCGTCCGATCAGCCGGATCTTGCCGTTCCCGGTGTCGGCCACCACCACGTCTCCGTTGCCGGTGACGGCCACGCCCCGGGGTTCGGCCACGCGGGCCTTGACGGCCGGCCCGCCGTCGCCGCCGAAGCCGCCCACGCCCGTCCCCGCCACGGTGTCGATGACGCCGGTCTCGAGGCTGACTCGGCGGATCCGGTGGTTGAGCGAGTCGGCGATGTAGAGGCTGGAGCCGGAGATGGCGATGCTGCGGGGTTCGTTGAGCTTCGCCTGGGTAGCCGGCCCTCCGTCGCCGGCGAAGCCCGCCGGGTTGCCGCCGGCGAACGTCGTGATGACGTTGGACGGGTCGATCCGGCGCACCGTCGGGATGGGCGAGCCTTCGGCGTTCGACACGTAGAGGTTCCCGGCGGCGTCGAGGGCGAGGCCGCGGGGGTCGTCGAGGCGGGCGGCCAGGGCGGGCCCGCCGTCTCCGCTGTAGCCGGTCTGGCCGTTCCCGGCGATGGTGCTGATGACGCCGCCGGGCGTCACCTTGCGGACCCGGCGGTTGTCGGTGTCGGCGATGATCAGGCTGCCGTCGGGCGCCACGATGAGGAAGCGGGGCCGGTCGAGGCGGGCGGAGGTGGCCGGGCCCCCGTCGCCGGAGAAGCCCGGGCTGCCGGTGCCGGCCACGGTCGTGATCGTCCCCGAGGCGAGGTCCACCCGCCGGATGCGGTGGTTGGGACTGTCGGCGATGAAGACGTGGGCCCGGTTGTCGACGGCCACCCCGTGAGGCGTGTTGAGCTGCGCCTGGAGGGCGGGACCGCCGTCGCCGCCCTCGCCCGCCCGTCCGGTTCCCGCGATGTCGGTGACGACGCCGTTGGGGTCGATTCTGCGGATCCGGTGGTGGTCGGTGTCGGTGACGAAGATGTTGCCCTGGTTGTCCACGGCCGCCGTGCGGGGTCCGGCGAAGGCGGTGCCGGCGGGGGTGCGCTTGCCCGCCACCGTGACGATCATCCCCGAGTCCACGGCCGAGGCGGCGGGTGTCGCCACCGGGGACAGCGTGGCGAGGGCGGCGAAGGCCGCCGCGCCGAAGCGCAGCCAGCGGGTGAGGCGAGGGGAAGAAGAGACTGGCATGAGTGCGAAATCCCAGGGGTTCGGCCCGTTGGCACCAAGTGTCCGAACCCTGGATTTCTTCGGTCCACGCCTGAATTCCTGCTGAACGGACAGGAAGGCGTCAGCTTTGAAGCGCTCTTAACGCTACCCGCCCGTCCACTTCGGGGGACGCTTGTCGAGGAAGGCGCCGATGCCCTCCTGGGCGTCGGCGGCCATGGCGTTCATGGACATGACGACCTTGGTGAGGTCGTAGGCCTGGCGCTTGTCGAGGTCGATCTGGCGGTAGAAGGCCTGCTTGCCCAGCCCGACGGTGAGCGGGCTGGCGGAGGCGATCCGCTCGGCCAGGTCCGCCACCGCGTCGTCGAGCCGGTCGGCGGGCACCACCCGGTTCACCAGACCCCAGTCGGCGGCGGTGGCGGCGTCGATGGGCGAACCGGTGAGCAGCATCTCCATGGCCCGCTTCCGGCCGACGGCCCGCGACACCTCCACCATCGGGGTGGAACAGAACAGGCCGATCTTCACGCCGGGGGTGGCGAACCGGGCGCCTTCCTCGGTCACGGCCAGGTCGCAGGCCGCCACCAGCTGGCAGCCGGCCGCGGTGGCGATCCCGTGCACCTTGGCGATCACGGGCTGGGGAATGCCCTGGACGGTCTCCATCAGGTCGGTGCAGACGCCGAAGAGCTCCTGGTAGAAGGCCATCGTCCGGCCCGTCATCTCCGAGAGGTCGTGCCCCGCCGAGAAGCACGGCCCGGCGCCTTCCAGGACGACGACCTGGGCGTCCACCCCCCGCAGGGCGTCGATGAGGTCGCCCATCAACGCCAGGGAGAGCGCGTTGCGCTTCTCCGGCCGGTTGAGGGTGATGCGGGTGACCGCACCCTCCGCTTTGACGATGAGGTTGCGAGGCTCCATCCGCCCATTGTGGCCGACCTCAGCGCGCCCGTCAGGGCCTCGGATTCGTCACTCGTCGCTAACGAAAGTCATCATTTACAACATTGACACCAAAAACCACTTGGCTAACATGGCGGACTCTGGCCGCCTTTGGGGGTACGACGGTGCGCAACAGTCTTCGAAGCTCGCAGCGGCGGCCGTGGCTGACCACGTCGTTGGTGGGCGCCGCCCTGCTGGCCACCTCGCTGGCCGGCGGGATGGGGGCCCAGGCCGAGGACACCCCGGCCGACTACCCCGTCCCGCCCACTCCGGCCGACTACCGCCGGCCGCAGGGCAAGCTGGTGCCGCCCCAGGGCGCCCTGTTCGGGGTCCATCTCGACGGCTACGACCGGGCCGCCGATGAGCAGGCCGCCATCGAGAAGATGGAAGGCGAGATCGGCCGGACGTACGACATCAACCACTACTACTACCCCTGGGACGACCCCTTCCCCACGTGGCGGGAGCAGTACGACTTCGCTCATGGCCGCTACCCGCTCATCGCCTGGGGTTGCGTGGACGTCGACGAGATCCTGTCCGGCCAATGGGACGCCCTGATCGACCAGCGCGGCGCCGCCCTCGCCGCCCTCGGGCGCCCGCTGTTCCTGCGCTGGTGCTGGGAGATGGACGGCGACCGGCCCGAGAAGAAGAAGAAGGTCAAGTCGCCGGAGAAGTTCATCGCCGCCTGGCAGTACCTGTGGCAGCGGGTCTACGCGGCCGGCGCCACCAACGTGGTCCGGGTCTGGTGCCCCAACGCCCGGGGCTTCAAGACCGGTGAGGCCCAGCCCTTCTATCCGGGCGACGAGTGGGTCGACTGGGTCTGCACCGACGGGTACAACTGGGCCCCCGGCCGCAAGGAGGACTGGCGCTCCTACGTCGAGATCTTCGACGAGTCGTACCAGTTCGCCGTCTCCCGCTACAAGCCGTTGATGATCGGCGAGTGGGGCGCCCAGGAACGCAGTCCCGGCGACAAGGCGGCCTGGATCGCCGCCGCCCAGGTCGCCACCCGCGAGCAGCTCCCCGCCGTCGCCGCCGTCCTCGTCTTCTCCGTGGAGCACCTCTTCGACTGGCGGGTGACGACGTCGCCCGACTCCTACGAGGCGTTCAAACAGTGGTCCCGCGACCCCTACTTCAACGTGCCCGACCCCGAGTTCACGCCCGGCCCGGCCGAGAACACGGCGCCCGGCCCCCTGCCCCCGCCCGGCTACCCGGGCGTCGAGGGCAAGGAGGGCCAGTACGCCACCGGCGAGGGCAAGGACCAGCCCGACAGCGCGCCGTCAGAGAGCAGCCCGCCGGCAGAGAGCAGCCCAGCCGGGAGTGGCACGGACACAGCCGGCAACGACGACAGCGCGGGCCGCGACCGGGGCGGCCGCCGGTCCCGGAACTAGGCGGGCGCAGGGCGTGCCCGGCCTCGTCCGCACCCGCTGGTTGGCCGCCGCACTCGCCGGCTGCGTCCTGCTAGGCACTGGGCTGGCCGCTCTCTCCCGGCCCAGCTTTTTGCTGGCCGGGGCGCA
>CAZCVW010000345.1:0-3766 GCA_964502185.1 uncultured Burkholderiales bacterium | reverse complement strand
GCGCTGGGCGCGCTGGTGCGCCTCCGGGCACCGGGGGCGGTCGCCGCTTGGTTGGGCGGCCTGGCCGATCCCGAACCCTCCCTCCGGCGACGGGCCTGCGAGCTGAGCCCGGCGGTGGGAGCACTGCTTATGTGGAAGTCGGGCGGCACGCCGTTGATCGGTCTTGTCCACGACCCCGACCCGTCGGTGGCTGAGGCGGCCGCGTTCGCCCTCGGGGAAATGGCCCCGGGGTGCGGGGTGTCCCCGCAAGAGGTCGCGGCCGCCGTCGGCGAACTGGCCGCGGCGGCGGAGCACCACGCCGACCCGCTCGTCCGGGAGGCGGCCGTGGCCGCCTTGGGCTCGCTCGGCCACCCCGACGGCCGGAAGGCTGTCCTGTCCGCCTGCGGGGACCGCCCGGCCATCCGCCGGCGAGCGGTCATGGCGCTGGCCACCTTCGATGGTCCGGAGGTCGAAGAGGCTCTGGAGCGGGCCCTGGCCGACAAGGACTGGCAGGTGCGCCAGGCGGCGGAGGATCTCCTCGGGCGCAGCTCCTAGCTCGCACCATATATATGGAGCGCGCTCGTGGCGAGCGCTACCCGACCGGGCGGATCGGTTGAGCGCTCTCCGCCCAGTCCGTGCCGCCCTCCCACTCCTCCGCCTTCCAGATCGGCACCGTCTCCTTCAGGGTGTCGATGCAGAAGCGGGCCGCCTCGAAGGCCAGCGCCCGATGCGGGCTGCCGGCGACGACGGCCACGCTCGCTTCCGAGAGCGGGATCTTCCCGAGCCGGTGGAGGAGAGCGAGGCGGTCGAGTTCGGGCCAGCGCCGCCGGGCTTCGGCCGCCACCTCGGCCAGCTTCACCAGTGCCTGCTCCTCGTACGCCTCGTACGTGAGCGCAACGACCCCGGACCGGCCCTCGGAGTGGTCGCGGACGATGCCCGTGAAGCACACCACGGCGCCACAAGCGGGCCGGCTGGCCCATCGCGTGGCCAGCTCGGTGGGCAGCGCCTCATCGGTCAGGCCGATCCAGTCGAGGCCTTCGGCGGGTTCCAAGAACCGGCATTCTACGGGCGGGGCGAAGGCCCCTGCGCCCTCTGCGTCGGTACACTCGATCCATGGAGCCGCACGACGAGGACGATCCCGAACCCTTAGGTTCGCCGGGCTCCGAGCGCATCTGGCTTCACCCTTCTGAGATCGGATCGCTCCTACCTCCGGCACCTTCCTCGGGAGCACCCGGGACCCCGGGTCGCTTCGACCTTCCGGGGCGCGTCGACCGCCCCCTCTCCGGCTCCGCAGCTGACCGACCGACTGGCCGACGGACTGGCCGGCGGGCCCTCTGGTCGTTCTCAGTCCCCATCCTCTCCGGGATGATCGGCGCTGCCCTCGTCATCGGCGTGCTGGTCGTCGTCGGAGGGCTCACCCGCCCCGGGGGCAAGGAACGGGTCATCGAACGCGTCGCCGACATGCCCGTCTACGACCTCCGCGAACCCGACGAAATCGCCCAGCTGGTCGCGACGGTGGCCCCCACGATCGTGGGCCTCCGGGCCATCAGTCCGTCAGGGGAGCGCTTCGGGTCGGGAGTGGTGTTCCGCTCCGACGGGCACATCCTCACGAACCACCACCTGGTCGTTGGGGCGACGTCCATCGAGCTGACGACCGCCGACGGCAGCTCCTGGGTCGCCCGCCACACCGGATCGGATCCGGAGAGCGATCTGGCCGTGCTGGCCGTGTCGGCCGGTCGCATGGAACCCGCCGTCTTCGGCACGACCGCGGCGCTTCGCGTCGGTCAGACGGCCGTCGTGGTCGGCGCCCCGGCCGGCCCTCAGGGCAGCCCGTCGGTGACCGCGGGCGTGATCGCCGGCCTCGGGGAAGTCGTGGAGGTGGCCGGCAAGCCGCTCTACGACATGATCGCCACCGACGCCATGATCGGAGCGCGGGCCGCGGGCGGGCCGCTCGTGGACCGCCGAGGCGCAGTGCTCGGCATCGCCACCCGGTCGGGCATGGACAGCGGCCGGGACCGTCTCGGCCTCGTCATCCCGATCGATCGGGCCCGCCGGGTCGCGGACCAGATCATCGCCGACGGCCGGGTCGCCTACCCCTGGCTGGGGCTGGCCGGGACGGACCTCGATCCGTGGACCGCCAAGGAGTACGGGGTCAACAAGGGAACCCTCATCCGGAAGGTGACACCGGAAAGTCCGGCCGCCAAAGCGGGCCTCTCGGTGCAGGACGTGGTGACGGCGGTGGGCGACGCCCCGATCTCAACCATGAACGAGCTGATGATGCTTGTCCGCCGGCACGAGCCCGGGGATCGCATCAAGCTCACGGTCGTCCGCTCGGGGACGGCGCGCACCGTGCGGGTCGAACTGGACGAGGCGCCGGGCGCATTCTGAACTCAACTCTCACTTGAGAGTTGAGGTTTCCGGCGGGAGCAGGCCTCGACCAATCCGTCAGCCGACCTCAACGAATGGTGGCGACATTTCCTCTGGCCGGGCCGGAGGCCGTTTGTTACCGTCGATCCGGGAGCTGGGTGACGCAATCTCCCGCGGTGAGGATCGAAACGCCGGGCATGATCTCCCGGGTCACCCGACCCGGACCCCCCTTCCCGGCCGCAACGCGTCGGGAAGCTCCTGTTCCGTCCACGTCGAAGGAAGCATTTTGGCCTACACCCCGAGCGCCGCCGATCTCACCGGCACCACGCTGCTCAGCGATAGCGAGCTGGTGGTTCGGGCGCGCCAGGGTGACCGCCGGGCCTTCGGGACGCTCTACCTCCGCCACCACGACGCGGCCTGGCGGGTCGCCTGCACCTCGGCCAGCGGCGCGACCGACGCCGAGGACGCGGTGGCCGAGGGGTTCGCCAAAGTGTTCGCCGCCCTCCCCCGGATCGTGGACCGGGAACTCGCCTTCCGCCCCTACCTCCTGGCCTGCGTGCGCAACGCCGCCATCGACCGGCACCGCCGGGAGCGGAAGGTGGACCTGAGGAACGAGGTGCCGGAGACCGCGACCGCCATGAGCGAGCCCGACGAGATCGTGCTCGCCGACCTGGAGCGGAACCTCGTGGGCGAGGCGTTGCGGAGCCTCCCCGAACGCTGGCGGACCGTGTTGTGGCTCACCGAGGTGGAGGGGATGACCCCCACCGAGGTCTCCGCCGTGATCGGCATCAAGCCGAACGCCGTGGCCGCCCTGTCCTACCGGGCCCGGGAGGGGCTCCGGGAGGCGTACGTCCAGGCTCACGTGAAGGCTGAGGCGCCGGCCGAGTGCCGGTACACGGTCGATCGCCTCGGGCCCTACGTCCGCGGCGAACTCGCCGAGCGGGAGCGGGTTCGGGTTCAAGGTCACCTCGACGGTTGCGTCACCTGTCGCCAGCGGCGCGACGAACTGGCCGACGTCAACGCCAGCCTCCTCGGCGCCCTCGTCCCCGTGCCCCTGCTGCTCGGTTCCCGTACCCAGCAGGAATGGCTTTCCGTGGCGCACCTGGGCAAGGGGACGCGCCGGGCCAAGCCGCCGGCCAAGGCGGCCAAGACGGCCAAGCTCGGGTCCTCCTCGGCCATCCAGGCCACGATGGCCGGCGTCGTGGCCCTCCTGCTGGCCATCTCCGGCGCCGTGGCCATCGAGCGCTTCGATGGTTCCAGCACACCGATCGGCAAGGGCTACGAGCCTCTGGCGATCCCCAAGACGGCCCCTGCGCCGACGGCGCCCCCGGCGGTGGAGTTCGCTCCGTCCGAGGAGGCCGCCCCGGCCCCGGCCGACGACATCGAGGTGGCGGCCCCCGCCCCGGCCCGCGTCCGGGCC
>CAZCVW010000344.1:0-3769 GCA_964502185.1 uncultured Burkholderiales bacterium | reverse complement strand
TCGAGTTCCTACGGGAGGTGCTCCCCGAGGCGGAGATCGAACGGGTCGCCCACAAGGTAGCGGGCGCCTACGTCTGCGGGTATGAACTCCGACCCCGTTTGGCCAAGCCTCGTGCCTCTCGCGAGCAAGCCCGACGCGACATGACGTCGGCCTGACGGGCACGAGAGTCCCCCGGAACACCTCAGGCGCTCACCCAACCACCGAGCCTGACATGTTTCGGGACACCCGCTCAGCTCTTGAACAGGAACTCGACGTCGTCGCCGAGGAGATCCTCGACCTCGTCGGCCAACTGACGGTTGCGGGCCAGGCCGGGGTCGTCGTCGAGCATCTGCTCCGCCACCCGGCGGGCCTCGATCACGACCGCCTCGTCGCGGGGGATGCGGCCGAGCTTCAGGTCGGTGAAGCCGGCCTGGCGCTCGCCGAAGACCTCGCCGGCGCCCCGGATCTCGAGGTCGCGCTCAGCCAGCAGGAATCCGTCGGTGGAGTCGGCCATGGCCGCCATCCTCTCCACCGCCTCGGCCGTCTGAGGGTCGGCGAACAGGAAGCACCACGACTCCCCTCCGCCGCGCCCCACCCGGCCCCGCAGCTGATGCAGCTGGGACAGCCCGAAGCGGTCGGCGTCCTCCACGATCAGCACGGTGGCACCGGGCACGTCCACGCCGACCTCGATCACGGTGGTGGCTACGAGCACGTCGATCTCGCCGGCCCGGAACCGCCTCATCGTCTGTTCCTTGTCGGCGGCCGGCATCTGCCCGTGGAGCAGCCCGATCCGCAACCCCCGGAGTTCCTCCTCCTCGAGCCGCTGGGCCTCCTCGGTGGCCGCCTTGGCTTCAACCCGGTCGGAGCCCTCCACCAGGGGGCAGACCACGTAGGCCTGGTGCCCGGCGGCGACTTCCGACCGCAGGCGCTCGTAGGCGGCGGCCCGCTCCAGCGGTGACGGCAGCACCACCTCGGTGTTGATGGGCGTGCGGCCCGGCGGCAGCTCCCGGAGTTCGGACTTGTCGAGGTCGCCGTAGATGAGCATGGCCGCCGTCCGGGGGATGGGCGTCGCCGTCATCACCAGCACGTCGGGCTCGATCTTGCCGTCACCGTCTTCACTGTCTTTACCCCGGCCCGGCCCTTTCGCCCGGAGCAACGCCCGCTGCTCGACGCCGAAGCGGTGCTGCTCGTCGATCACGGCCACGCCGAGGCTCGGGATCTGCACGTCGCCGTAGATCAGGGCGTGGGTCCCGACGACGACGTCCACCTCGCCGGCGGCGAGGGCGGCGCCGAGCTTCCGGCGCGAAGCGGCCCCCGTCCGGTTGGTCAGCAACTCGACGCGCAGGGGGCGCTCCCCCATGAGCGTTCCCTCCGACGAGACGGTCAGGCCGTCGAGCATCCGGGTGATCGACAGGTGATGCTGCTCGGCCAGCACTTCAGTGGGCGCCATGAGCGCACCCTGGTGGCCGCCCTCTACGGCGGTGAGCAGGGCGGTGAGGGCGACCACCGTCTTGCCCGAGCCGACGTCGCCCTGAAGAAGCCGGTGCATCGGGGCGGGGGCGGCCAGGTCGGCCGAGATCTCGGCGATCGCGTCGCGCTGGGCGTCGGTCAGGACGAACGGCAGCTTGTCGTGGAAGGCACGGACCAGCGACCCGTCGACCCGGTGGGCGATGCCGACCTGGGCGGTCTCGAAGACCCGCTTGCGGGCCACCAGGCCGACCTGCATGCGCAGGAACTCGTCGAAGATGAGCCGGCGCGCCGCGCCCCAGTGCACTGCTTCCGTCTCCGGCCGGTGGATCCCCCGGTAGGCCCGGGTCCGGTCCCACAGCCCGAGCCGCGCCCGGAGATCCTCGGGCAACGGGTCGGCCAGTTCGCGGGTCCGCTCCAGCGCCTCGGTGACCAGCTTGTGGATCTGCCAGGTGGAGACGTCCGCCTTCCCCGACTGGGGGTAGATCGGGACGATCACGCCCGTCTTCTCGCCCATGTGGCCGAGCACGTCGACGACCGGGTTCGTCATCTGGATCCGGCCCCGGAAGCGGTCGAGCTTTCCGAAGAAGGCGCCTTCGGTGCCAACCGTGAGCTGCTGGGCCCGCCACGGCTGGTTGAAGAAGGTCAGGTACAGGTAGGACGTGCCGTCGTAGACGATCACCTCCACCAGGCTGCGCCGGCCCTTGGTCTGGCGGGCGTTGACCTTGCGGACCTCGGCGAAGACCGTCGCCTCCTCCCCCTCCTTGAGGTCCGCGATCTCGGCCCGCTTGGTGCGGTCCAGGTAGCGGCGGGGGTAGTGCTGGAGCAGGTCGAGAACCGTGCGGATCTCCATCTGGGCGAGGCGCGCCTCGAGACGCCCCCCGGCCGGCACGGCCACCAGCTGGGAGACGGGGCGCTGAGCGAGGTCGCGCAACGTCCGGGCCACCGTCGGGACTGTAGGTGCTGCGGGTCGCGCCGGGGCCCACTGCTATCCTCTGGCGTTTCCGAAACTCAAGCACGAGGTCTTGTGATGTCTGCGGTCTGCGAGTTGTGCGGCAAGCGCCCCCGGGTCGGTATGAGTGTGAGTCACTCGCACCGCCGGACAAAGCGGCGCTGGAAGCCGAACATCCAGCGCATCCGCGCCGTCGTCGCCGGCACCCCCAAGCGGGTGCGCGTCTGTACCTCCTGCCTCAAGGCCGGGAAGATCCAGAAGGGTTAACCGGCCCGACACCCCGGCCGAGGTCGAGGCCGGCGGCGATCGCCCGGGTCACGAAGGCCTTCGCCCCCTCGACCGCTTCTTCCGGGGTCTCGCCTCGGGCTAGCCGCGCCGTGATGGCGGCCGAGAGCACGCAGCCGGTGCCGTGGTTGTGGCGCCCCGCCAGGCGCTCCCCCTCCAGCCACATGGGATCAGACCCGACGCTCAGCAGCAGGTCCGGCGACGACTCTCCCCCGAGGTGACCGCCCTTCAGCAGAACCGCCCGCGGCCCGAGAGCCAGGAGCATCTCGGCCACTCGTTCCATCGCCGCCCGGTCGGTGATCGCCGGATGGCCGGCCAGCGCCGCCGCCTCCGGCAGGTTCGGCGTTACCAGATCGGCCAGAGGGAGGAGTTCGGTGCGGAGCGCCTCCACCCCGCCCGGGCCCAGCAAACTCGCTCCCGTCGAAGCCACCGCCACAGGATCGACCACCAACGGTCGGAGGCCCAATGCCCGCAGTGCGGCGGCCACGGCCGACACCACCTCCGCGTTCCCGAGCATCCCGGTCTTGACCGCATCCACGCCGATGTCGTCCGCCACCGACTGCATCTGGGCCACGACGAGGGCGGGGTCGAGAACGGCGGCCGCCTGCACCCCGAGGGTGTTCTGGGCGGTCACGGCGGTCACCGCGCACAGACCCCAGACGCCATGGGCGGTGAAGGTCTTGAGGTCGGCGGCGACCCCGGCACCGCCACCCGAGTCGGTGCCGGCCACCGTGAGGGCCCGCGGCGGCGTCACGGGACCTGGTGCTCGAAGCTGCCGGCGGGTAACGCCCGTCCGGTGCCGTCCGCCTCCACCAGCACCAGCCCCGATCCGGCCACCACCGTCCCGATGCGGACGGGGGCGCCGAGGCCGGCGGCGGCGAAGACCGCCGTCGCCCGGTCGGGGTCGGGGGCGGTGAAGCACAACTCGTAGTCGTCGCCGCCGGCGAGGGCGTCGTCCAGCGTGGCGCCCGGACCGCAGGGCACCGCGCCCGCTTCGAGGCGCACCGCCGCCCCCGAAGCCCGGGCGATGTGACCGAGGTCCGACGACAGCCCGTCGGACAGGTCGATCATGGCCGCGGCCCCCGC
>CAZCVW010000343.1:0-3792 GCA_964502185.1 uncultured Burkholderiales bacterium | reverse complement strand
CAGCCGCAGCGGGCCGTCCGTCCCGGGCACACCGGCGGCGATGAGTTCCTCGGCCCGGGCGAGACGCGCCGCCCCCTCGCCCGGCCCGCCCCGGCTCGCCCTCAGTTGGCTGTTTCCTGCGGGGACACCCCACCACCCGACTCCGGGCCGGCCTCCTGCTCCCGGAACCAGCGGGGGTGGTGCCAGGCCGCCCAGGCCCGCGTCACCCGGCCGGTGGTCATAGCCGAGATCGTGCCCGGGAGCATGACCGTGGAGAGGTACACGTGGATGATGAAGCCGCCCACGGTGAGCAGGAAGGCGGCGTGGTGCACCAGCCGGGACAGCTTGTTGATCCCCGCCCCGGCCAGCCACGGGTACCAGAGGAACAGGCCGGTCAGGAACAGCACCGCTCCGAACAGCAACGAGAACCAGTAGTAGCCCTTCTGGCCGGCGTTGTAGCGGCCGATGTCGAGGCCGGTGTGGCCCTCCTTGGCGTAGGTCGACAGGCGCTTACGCCATTCCCGGTCAACGTCGTCCGACCGCATGTCCTTGGCCCAGGCCACGATCATCCCCACCAGGCCGAGCGTGAACCCGACCCCGATCCACGGGTGGAGGAAGCGCATGGTCTGCCCACCGCCGAACAGCCCGGCCAGGAAGGCGGTGCGGGGATAGCCGAGGGCGAAGCCGGAGACCATGAGGGCGATGAAGGTGAAGGCGACCCACCAGTGGAGGAGGCGCTCGCCGAAGCGGTAGCGCTCGATGGTCCCGGGCAGGGGACCTCGGGCGGCGACCTTGTGGGCGACGCTCATTTCTCCTCCCTCCAGTAGACGTCGGCCCCGACCCCGCCGCCGGGCGGTCCGGTCGGCGCCGGAGCGCTGGGTTGCGGGGCGCTGGACGCCTGGGTGGCTGGGCCGCCCATCGCTAGAGCCTCGGCGACCGCCTGATCCTCCGGCGGCGGCCGGCGGCGGCCCGTCCGCAGGTAGAAGATGGCCGAGGCGAGCAGCCCGCCCCACACCGACACCGTGCCGAGCTTGCGCAGCACGGACAGGGCGGAGAAGAACGTTCCCGGGACCTGCGGATCCTCCGGCAGGCCGTAGTCGGAGAGCATCTCGCCCCGGGGCACCACGTACATCATGTGCAGCCCGCCCACGCCCGACGGGTCGTAGAGCGTGGCGTTCTCGAAGCCCCGCCCCTTCAGCTTCTCGACCTTGGCGGCCCCGTACTCCAGCATCTCGGCCTTGCCGCCGTAGCGGATGGCGCCGGTCGGGCACGACTTCACGCAGGCCGGTTCCAGCCCCGCCGACACCCGGTCGATGCACAGCGTGCACTTGTAGACCTTCTTGGTCTTCTCGTCGAAGCGGGGGATGTCGAACGGGCAGCCCGACACGCAGTACTGGCAACCGATGCACTTCGTCTGGTCGAAGTTCACGATGCCGTTGGTGTACTGCACGATGGCGCCCGGCGCCGGGCAGGCGAGCAGGCACCCGGGCTCGTCGCAGTGGAGGCAGGAGTCCTTCCGGATGAGCCAGGCCATCTCGCCGTCGTCGAGGTCGACCTCGGCGAAGCGCATCAGGTCCCACGTGTTGGGCGTCAGGTCCTCGTGGCTCTGGTAACTGCCGAAGTTGTGGGTGGGCTCGGCCGGGAGGTCGTTCCACTCCTTGCAGGCGATCTCGCAGGCCTTGCAGCCGATGCACAGGTCGATGTCGACGAGCTTGGCGATCTCGGTCGTGTCGGTGCGGATGGCGGTGGAGGAAGCCGGCGTAGCCGATTTCCGCCGGATGGCCAGTCCCAATTCGGTGGACACGGCGCCCCCCTTATGCCTTCTCGACGTCGACGAGGAAGCCCTTGTATTCGGGCGTGCGGACGTTGGCATCTCCGACATAGGGCGTGAGGAGATTGGCCATCTCCGGCACCTGGCTGCCCACTCCCTTGCCGGCCGCGAAGTGCCAGTGCACCGGGATGCCCACCTGGTAGACGGTCCTGCCCGCCACCTGGAGCGGCCGGATCCGCTTGGAGACGATGGCGACGCCGATCACCTCGCCCCGCATGGACCGCACCTTCACCTTGCCTCCGTTGGTGATGCCCTTCTCCTTGGCCAGCTCCACCGGGAGCTCGATGAAGAAGTCGGGCATCGCCTCGACCAGGTAGGGGACGTGCTGGGTCACGAAGTGCTCGTGCTCGGTGACCCGGTAGGTGGTGGCCACGTAGGGGAACTCCGAGTCGATGCCGGCGAACGTGGCCTCGGCGTCCTTGTAGAAGAACACGGCCGGGTCCCGCTGGGTGCCCGACATGGCGTTCTTGACCGGCGACTCGGTGGGTTCGTAGTGCTCGGGGAAGGGCCCGTCGGAACAGAGCGTCCCGGGGGCGAAGAGCCGGGCGACGCCCTCGCCCGTCATGATGAAGCTGCCCTTCCCCTCCTCGGGCGGCGAGGTGGCCGGGAAGTCGGGCACGTCGCCGACCCACGTCCTGCCGTTCCAGCGGATGCCGGGACGGGTCGGGTCCCAGGGCTGCCCGGAGGCGTCGGCCGAAGCCCGGTTGTAGAGGATGCGCCGGTTGAGCGGCCACGACCAGGCCCAGTCGTGGAAGTAGCCGAGGCCGGTCGGGTCCGACGTGCCCCGCCGGGCCATCAGGTTGCCCGCCGGCGGGTAGGAGCCGGAGTAGAGCCAGTTGCCGCAACTGGTCGTCCCGTCGTCCTTGCAGGCGGTGAAGTTCTCGAGCCGCTTGCCGGTGGCGAGGTCGAACCCGTTGATCTCCTGGGCGATCTCGTCGAGGGACGGGTTGCCCGGGTCGGTGTAGTCCCATTTGAGGTTGAGGATGGGCTCGGGCAGGACGCCGCCCTCGGTGCGGTACAGGTCGCGCAGGCGCAGGAAGAGCTGCCCCAGCACCCAGTTGTCGTCCTTCACCTCGCCGGGGGCGTCGAGGACCTTGTACTTCCACTGCGCCCACCGGCCCGAGTTGACGAAGCTGCCGTCCTTCTCGATCCAGTGCGTGCAGGGGAAGAAGAACACCTCGGTGTCGATGTTCTCGGGCTCGGCCCCCGGCTGGCGCCAGAACTCCGACGTGGCGGTGGCCAGCGGGTCCATCACCACGAGCCACTTGAGCTTGCCCAGCGACTCGCTCATCCGCTTCGAGTCGGGGCCGATGTTCACGCCCGACATGCCGCCGGTGAAGAGCCCGTCGAGCGCGCCCGACCGGGCCTCGTCGTGGATGGTGAGCCACGACGAGTTCTTGGCCGGCTTGGGCAGCCACGAGTAGCGGAAGTCATTGTCGGGCTGGGCGGCGTCGCCGTACCAGGCCTTGAGCAGGCTCACCATGAACTTGCGGTAGTTGACGCCGAAGTAATTGACGGCGTTGGCCGCCGACGCCTTGGCCGGGACCTTGGTCATGTAGTCGGCCATCGTGGCCATCTCGGGCTTGGCGACGGCCAGGTAGCCGGGGAAGATCTCCCAGCTGATGGCGTTGTCGGTGTTGCCCTGGATGTTGGCGTGGCCGCGCTCGGCGTTGACGCCGCCGCCGGGACGGCCGACGTTGCCCAGCAGCAGCTGCAGCAGCCCGATCCCACGGATGATCTGCACGCCGGTGGTGTGGTGGGTGAGGCCCACGGCGTAAACGACGTTGCCCGCCTTCTCGGGCACGCCGGTGGAGCCGAACAGCTCGGCGATCTCGATGAACTTCTTCACCGGGATGCCGGTGATCTCCGAGACCTTCTCGGGCGTGTAGCGGGCGTAGTGCGACTTCATGAGCTGGAAGACGCACCGGGGGTGGACCAGCGTCGGGTCCTGCTTGGCCGGGGCGGCCGGGGCGGGGGCGGCC
>CAZCVW010000342.1:0-3793 GCA_964502185.1 uncultured Burkholderiales bacterium | reverse complement strand
GGCCGGCGCCGCCGCCCCCGATCGCGGCCGTCTGCGCCTCGGTGCGGTCACCACCGCCGCCGAGCGCCTGGTCCTTCCGGTGCTGGCGTCCATACGGTCCCGGCATCCCAACGTCGAGGTGACCCTCGAGGTGGGAAACCGGCTCCGGGTCTGGGAGCTGCTGGTCAATCACGAGGTCGACCTGGCCATCGCCGGTCGGCCCCCGGTCTCGCTACCGATCGCCACGCTGGCCACCCGGCCCTACGACCTGGTGGTCGTGGCCGCCCGGCAGGGCAAGGCGCGGGTCCGCAGCGTCACGCTCGGTGACCTGGCCGGGGCCACCTGGCTGCTCCGGGAGACGGGGTCGGGCACGCGAGCGGCGACCGAGGAGTTCCTCCGGTCGGTCGACCTCAGCCCGGCCGTGCTCACCCTCGGATCGAACGGCGCCGTCCGGGAGGGCGTGCAGATCGGGCTCGGCGTGACGCTCGTCTCGCGGGACGCGGTGGCCACCGAGCTCGACCAGGGCCTGCTCGAGGAATGGCGCTGCCCGCCTCTGCCCCTGCGCCGGGAATGGCACGTGGCCGCGCCGGCGCCCGTCGCGCCCGGGCCCGCGGCGCGCCTCTTCCTGGACCAGCTGGTCGACGAAGGCTGGCGGGTCCTGGAAGCTTCATAAGCTGCACCTGAACTATCTTCAGGAAATAGTCAATAGACAGCTGAAGGCTGGCGGGGGAGGATCGGACGGTCAGCGGCGACACCCGCTCGCGGAAACCCACCCCGGGGTGATGCCCGGGTCGTACGTGTTTCCCACGCTTGGGCGGTTCCTTTTCCACCTGAGCAGAGGAGAAGCCGTGCCTGACCAACCGCTGGGCATCCACCGAGGCGCGTCCGACGACCGGCCGCTACCCGTCATGGTGGGCATCGCCGGGGACAGCGCGGCGGGCAAGACCACCCTCACCCGTGGCCTCGTCGAGGCGCTGGGGGCCGACCGGGTGCTCCCCATCTGCGTCGACGACTACCATCGCTACGACCGCACGGAGCGCAAGGGGCTTCCCTTCACGGCCCTTCACCCGGACTGCAATTACGTGGAGGTCATGGAGCAGCACCTGCAGCTGCTGGCCATGGGCCATCCGGTCCTCAAGCCGGTGTACAACCATGCCAACGGCAGCCTGGAGCGCCCCGTCCTCATCGAGCCCCGCGAGCTGGTGGTGGCCGAAGGGCTCCTGCCGCTCTTCACCAAGACGGCGCAGTCCTGTTTCGACGTGAGGGTCTACCTCGATCCGCCGGAGGCCGTGCGCCGGGTGTGGAAGATCAAGCGGGACACCGGGAAGCGGGGCTACACCGAGGAGCAGGTCTGCGCCGAGCTGGAACGGCGGGAGGCGGAGTCCGAGGCCTTCATCCGCCCCCAGCGGGCCCAGGCCGACGTCGTCGTGAGCTTCGCTCCGCTGGAGGGCAGGGGAGAGTCGGCCGAGAAGTCACCGTCGGCCACGATCCTGCTCCGCCCCACGGTCGACCATCCCAACCTGGCGGCGGTGATCACCGAGGACGTGCGAGAGACAATCCATCTCAAGCTCACCCGCGACGGGGACGGCAGGCCGGCGGAGGCGATCCACATTCACGGGTACGCGCCGCCCGAGATGACCGAACCGATCGAGCAGGCGCTGTGGGCCGAAATGGGTGGGCCCGAACCCATGCCGGAGCTGGGCATGGTCGACGGGCAGCGCAGCCACCCCCTCGCCCTCACCCAGCTCATCCTCCTGTACCACGTCATCAAGAACCGGTCGTTCCAGCTACGGAAGGAGGTCGCCTGCCCGTGAGCGCGCCCAACGACAACGACACTCCCATCGCCATCGTTCCCTCGGTGCTGCCGGCCGACTTCGCCCGGCTCGGCGAAGAGGTCCTCTCGCTCGAGAAAGCCGGCGTCGACCGGATCCAGTGGGACGTGATGGACGGCGTCTTCGTCCCCAACCTCACCTTCGGGCCCGACGTGGTGGCCGCCACCCGGCCCCTCGTCACCGTGCCGTTCGAAGCCCACCTCATGGTGGCCGACCCCGACGTGCTCCTCGGCCAGTGGATCGAGGCCGGCTGCGAGCTGGTCATCGTCCACGTCGAGACCTGCACGCACCTTCACCGCACGCTGGGCCGGATCGCCGAGTTGGGCGGACGGGCCGGTGTCGCCCTCAACCCGGCCACGGCGATCGACACCGTCGCCCACGTGCTCGACCTCGTCGACCTCGTGCTGGTCATGACGGTCAACCCCGGCTTTGGCGGCCAGGCCTACATCGCCACGATGGAGCCGAAGATCGCGGCGGTGCGGGCCATGCTCGAGAACGCACCGCACCCCGTCGAGCTGGAAGTGGACGGGGGGATCGGTCCCGCCACGGTGGCCGGGGCGGTCGCCGCCGGCGCCCGGGCGCTGGTGGCCGGCAGCGCCCTGTACCGGGATCCGGACGGACTCGCCCACGCCGTCACCGACCTACGGGTCCGAGCCGAGGCGGCGAAGTGACAGGCGGCATCGTCGCCGGCAGCACTCTGCAGTCCGAGGGGGGGGAGACGTCGCCGACCAAGGTTGCCGCCCTCCTGCCCTGCCGGGGGCGTACCGGCCTGTTCTTCGGCCCCCACGGCGAGGGCCCCCGTCAGCGTCAACGTCGGGAGGACAAGGCCCGGGCCGTGTGCCTGCCCTGCCCGCTGCTGGGACCGTGTCGGTCGGCGGCCCGGGCGCGCCGTGAGTACGGCTTCTGGGGTGGCGAATCCGAAGAGGATCGGGCCCGCGCCGGCTACCCCGTCGCCATGCCCATCGGCCGCCTCGCCGATCTCATCCGGGACTGGCGGCGGTCTGAGGTTTCTTAGATCGGGGCAAGTTTCTTAGATCGAGCAGCTTTCGAAGGGAGCGAGATGTCTGATCTGGCCACGACGGCGCGGGCGATGGTGGCACCCGGTAAGGGGATCCTGGCCGCCGACGAGAGCAACGTCACCATCACCAAGCGCTTCGACAAACTCGGCATCCAGTCGACTCCCGAGACCCGCCGGGCCTACCGGGAGGCGCTCCTCACCACCCCGGGCCTGGCCGACCACGTGAGCGGCGTGATCCTCTACGACGAGACCTTCCGCCAGTCGACGGCCGACGGGCGGCCCTTCACCGAACGGCTGGCCGCCGCCGGCATCTTCCCGGGCATCAAGCTCGACATCGGCGCCCGCCCGCTGGCCGGCCACCCGCTGGAGACGGTGACCGAAGGCCTCGACGGGCTTCGGGAGCGGGTCGGGGAACACGCCAAGACCGGCGGGCGCTTTGCCAAGTGGCGGGCCGTGATCGCCATTGGCGACGGCCGCCCCAGCGCGGCCTGCGTGGCCGCCAACGCCCACGCCCTGGCCCGCTACGCCGCACTCTGCCAGGAAGGCGGGCTCGTCCCCATCGTGGAACCCGAGGTCCTCATGGACGGCTCGCACAGCATCGAGCGCTGCGCCGAGGTCACCGAGGCGACGCTCCGGGTGGTATTCAACGCGCTGGCCGAGCAGGGCGTCGAACTCGAGGGCATCGTGCTCAAACCCAACATGGTGTTGGCCGGCAAGGAGGCCGAGCGCCAGCCGGACGTGGCCGAGGTGGCGGAAGCGACGCTGCGGGTGCTGCGCCGGGCCGTCCCCGCCGCCGTGCCCGGCATCGCCTTCCTCTCCGGCGGCCAGTCGCCCACGCAGGCCACCGCTCACCTGCAGGCCATGGTGGCCGCCGGCCCGCAGCCTTGGCAGCTCACGTTCTCCTTCGGCCGGGCCCTCCAGGACCCGGCCCTCGTCGCCTGGGCCGGCAAGGACGCGGCCGCCG
>CAZCVW010000341.1:0-3793 GCA_964502185.1 uncultured Burkholderiales bacterium | reverse complement strand
GGCAGAGCAGCACCGCCACGAGTCGAGCGACGGGAAGTGCTGCATCGACAAGTAGCTCCGGTGAGCTGCTGAGCGATCGCGTTCGGGCTCCGGGCGGGAGGCGGAGGGGATGCCGTCCGCTTCCCGCCCCACCCACCGTCAGCCCCGCACGCCGGGGACCCAGTCGACGACGTGAGGTCTCAGGTTGGGGTGCAGCCAAGATACGTGTAATTGCTGCCGTTGAGCAGCTTGGCCGCTATCCGGTCGGGATAGGGGCGCGAGGAACAATGGAACGGGATCCAGCGCTTCACTGTGAGTCTTTCGCCCTCCGTTCCAATAGGGCGAGTTGACGCTCGAGCTCGACCCGGTGACGCGCATCCTGCGCGCCCGCGGCGGCGGGACGCAGTCCCGGAGTTGCCGGGGCGTCTTAGCTCGCTTGGGGCACCCTTTGGGCGGCGCTCGCTTCTTCGGCGGAGAGCTGCTCGAAGTGGACTTGACCGTCGGAGTCGACGCGGCGGATCCTCACCCAGGACCAGAACCTTTCGGTCCCTGCCGTGAGCACGGCGCCTTCGACGACCCGGGTGGGGTCGGCGGCGTGGCGCAGGAGCGCCCAGTTGAGGCCGTCATCGTCTTCGTTGTTCAGGTTGGCCCGGAGGCCGATCTCCATACCCATCATCACTCCGCTCCTGCCGGGTCGGCGTAGTGGGGATTGTCGAGCATGCGGTGCGGGCAGGTGAGGAGCCGGCGCACGAGCTCGTCGAGCTCCTCGTGCACAACATCGTAATGGGGTGCCTGGCCGGTGGCCCACAGGTCGAGGCCGGCGGCCAGGAGGTCGCCGGCGTGGAAGACGGCGAGGACCTCCGCCCGCCGAAGCTTGTGGGTGGCGATCCACTCGAGGTCGGCCTCGCCCATCTCGGCGAACACGGAGATCCCGTAGAACCCGTAGATCTCGAAGTTTGCGGCGGCGTCGGCGAGGAGATCGTCGGTGTCGAGCAGGTCGCCGCGAACGATGAACGCCCGGTCCTTCGGCAGGGGCTCTTCCCGTCGCTGGCGTTGCTTCTTCGGTGGGACGTCTCCCATCAGGAGGCGCCGCCGAGGCGTTCTTCGACCCGGTCGAAGACGGCGGCGAGGCGCTGCACCGTTTCTTCGTCGTCGAGGTCGACGGCGTCTTCGAGGGCAGGCCCGGCGTCGAGGAGGACGCTCCTGAGCCGCGTGTAGCGGCCGGGGTCTTCCCGGTCGAGGTCGGAGAGGACCTTGTAGACGCGCTCACCGAGGATGGAGTTCGAGATGTCCCGGTAGACCTTCCGGGGGTGGGTTTCCCGGAACGTCTTGACGGAGAACTTGTCGAACTTGGTCAGGACCCGTCCGAGGTCTCCGAGGAGTTGTTCGATCTCGAGGGATTCTTCGTCGACGAGGGCGAGGAGGGCTTCTTCCCGGGTGCGTTGGAAGTGGGCCCAGCTGAGGTCCTGGGGGAAGTCGGAGGCTTCTTCGACGACCCGTTCACCGGCTCGGGGGGCGGAGGAGAACGGGCCGGGGGGAAGCTCGGCGAAGCGTCGGCGGAGGTCTTCGACTTCGCCGTCTCGGCCGAAGAGGAGGCGGACGAGGTCGAGGGCGCTGCGGTGGGTGCCGTGGAGGCGGTAGTCCTCGGCGCCGGGGGGTGGGAGGAAGAACCAGACGATGGGCAGGTCGAAGGTGAGGGCGAAGGCGACGAGTTCCTGGGCGTCGAATTCGCGGCGGCGGTCGCCCTCCATGGATCGTTCGATGGCGGAGATGCTGGCTTTGGGGAGTTGCTGGCCGAGGTACTGGGCGAGCAGGTGGGCCACGTGGTCCTGGGTCCAGCCGCGGAGTTCCCGGGCGGCGCGGAAGTTGTAGGCCACGACCTGGTTGGCGTCGAGCACTTTCTGCGGTTCGGCCTCGGTCTCGGGTTCGGGCTGGGGTTGCGGCTCCTCGGGTGGGGTCCGCCGTCGTCTGGGCACGTCCGTCTCCTTCCGCTGCCGTCCGCCAAAAGTAAGTGTAGCCGTTGACTAGGTATGCGGTGATACAATCTTCCTCCACGTTGTCCTTGTCAACGGCTAGGAGTACCAAATGGCGACGACGAAATCGGAGCCCGCTCCGTTCCTGACCATTCCGGAAGCGGCGGCGGTGCTGCGCATCGGGCGGACCGCCGCCTATGAGCTGGCCCGCCGCTACCTGGCGACGGGCGGGCGGGAGGGCCTGCCGGTGGTCCGCCTGGGCCGCATGCTGCGTGTTCCCAGCTACGCCCTGGCCCACCTCGCCGACCTCCCCCATATCGGCGAGGTTCCCGTTTCAGTTCCGTCCAAGAAGACCAGCCGGTGAGCCGCCCGCCCTGTTGGTTCCGCACAGCCCGACACTCCCTGACACGACCACACCAATGCACCAGGGGTGCGGGGGTGGTGCGGTGATCTCGATCGGGAAGCTCCGCAGCCCCGACTACTACCTGCGAGAAATCGTCGACGGCGCCGAGGACTATTACCTGGCCCCGGGCGAGGCGCCCGGGCGGTGGGCCGGTGGGGAGCGGCGCACCTCGGCCTCGAGGGCGTCGTGGACGCCGATGACCTGGCCGCCGTGTTCGTGGGTCGTCACCCCCGGACGGACGACCCCCTGACCGAGACCGGTCCCCGTCTCGCGGGCTTCGACCTCACGTTCTCCCCGCCCAAGTCGGTATCGGTGGTGTGGGCCCTCTCCGGCGAGGAGGACGCCCGGCGGATGGTGGCCTGTCTGGAGGGGGCGGTGGGGGAGGTGGAGCAGTATCTCGAGCGGGAGGCCTGCCGGGTGCGCCGGGGTCATGCTGGTCGGGTCTCGGAACCGGCGGGCGGGTTCCTGGCCGCCGCCTTTCTCCATCGGACGAGCCGCCTGGCTGATCCTGGGCTGCACGTCCATTACCTGGTGATGAACGCCGCCATGGGCCCGGACGGGCGATGGACCGCACTCGACGGCCGGGCCCTGTACCGGCACCGCTACCCGGCCGACGCCGTTTTCCAGGCCGCCTTACGGCGCGAACTGGCCGGGGAGTTCGGCGTGCTCTTCGGGGAAGCAGACCGTCACGGGGTGGCCGAGATCGCCGGTGTGGACACGAAGACCCGACGGGCGTTCTCCCGTCGGCGGGTCGAGATCGAGGCGGAGATGAGCCGTCGGGGCGTGACCGGCGGGCGGGCCGCCCGGGTGGCCACCCTGGCGACCCGCAAACCCAAGTCGGTCCCGATCTCCGAGGAGGACCTGCGCCGGACCTGGTCGGCTCGAGCCCGGGAGGTCGGCTTCTCCCTCGATCAGGTGCCCCGCATGGCCCGCACCCCGGTGGTGGTGGTGACCGACGAGCAGCTCGCCGATGCCCTCACCGAAGAGCACGCCGCCTTCGGGCCGGCCGAGGTGGTCCGGGCGGTGGCGGTGGCGGCCACCCAGGGAGCGACCCTGGCCCAGATCGACGAGCGGGTCGAGGCCTTCCTGGCCTCCGACAACGCCGTCGAGCTCGTTGACGGACGCTGGTGGACGACCCCCGAGATCCTCCGGCTCGAGCAGACGACGATCGGCACCGCCCTGAACGGCCGCGGCGTCAGCGCCGGCGTGGCCGACCCGGCGGCGGTCGAGACTGCCATCGCCGCCCGGCCGTCCCTGGCCACCGAGCAGCAGGCCATGGTGCGGCGCGTGACCACCTCCGGCAACCGCCTCGATGTCGTGGTCGGCCCGCCGGGCTGCGGGAAGACCTTCGCTCTCGACGCCGTGCGGTCCGCCTACCAGGCCAGCGGCCAGCGGGTGGTCGGCGTCCACCTCGCGCGGCTGCGCCGGGCACGCCGCT
>CAZCVW010000340.1:0-3804 GCA_964502185.1 uncultured Burkholderiales bacterium | reverse complement strand
ACTGGCGGGCCGCGTCTCGCCCGCTCTCCCGCAAGGCTGGCCCGCTCTCCCGCAAGGCTGGTCCGCCAGTCACGCCCATGCGCAGGGGAAGGTGGCCGGCACGAATGCGGCCGGCACGAATACGGCCAGCGGCCGGCGGACCTACCGGCCGGGTTACGTGCCGTGGGTGGTGGCGGCCGGCCAGGCCATCATCGGCGGCGTCTCCTTCGGGGAGACCCAGGCTCAGTCGCTCGGCCTCCCCTACGTACTGGGCAGGGCCATGGGCATCTCCCGGGCCCGCTACTACCCCGGAATGCACAAGATCACGGTCAAGCTGCTGGCCGAACCGGGCAGCCTCCGCCTGATCGGCGCCCAGATGGTCGGGGGCGAGGGCATCAAGGAGCGGGTGGATTTCCTGGCCACCGCCACCCGGGTCGGCGTGACCCTCCACGACCTCGCCTACATGGAGAACGTCTACTCGCCCCCCATCGGGGCGCTCAACGAGCCCATCGCTCTGGCCGCCCAGAACGGGCTCGCCAACCTGACATAGCGTGGATGAGCGTGGGTAGCGTCGCCGCCGAGGCCAAGGCCAGATCCAAGAGCTTCCCCCGCTGGTTGCGTTCCCAGTCGGAGCACTACCTCCTCCTCGACGCCCAGGCCCGGATGGCCGCCCGCTACGGGCGCCCGCCTCCGCCGCCACCGAAGGGCGCCAAGGAGATCTTCTGGTTGCGGCTCTTCGCGCCCACCTACCGGCGCCTTCCCTGGAAGCTGCGCTCGGCCCTCATCCAACGTATGCCCGGCAGCCATCGGCGGGACTGGTCGAGCCGGGGCCCCTCAACCCGTTCCCGTCCGTCGTAGCCCCACCCAACCAGGAGGTTCCCATGCCCAAGACCGTCAACGTCCCCCGGCCCGCCGACGGCGAGGTGATGTACGACGTCGAGGAGAAGATCTTCGAGGACATCCGGGCCAACCCGGGCGAGAAGGCCTTCGTCTTCATCCACACCGTGCCCTACGAGGGCTCGGTGGCCCTGGTCAACCTGCTCACGTCCACCCGCCTGGTCCGCAAGGGTTTCGACGTCTCCATCGTGCTCTACGGCCCCGGCGTGCTGCTCGCCTCGGGCACCCGCGGCTTCCCGGCCGTGGGCCAGGAGGCTTTCCCAGGGCACATGGCCATCAACAACCAGATCAAGACCCTCATCAAGGAGGGGGCGACGATCTACGCCTGCCGCTTCGCCATGGGCGCCCTGTACGGCTTCCGGGAGGACGACCTCATCGAGGGCGTGAAGCCCTTCCACCCGCTGGACGTGCTCGACTCGGCCCTCGCCGCCTGGCGGGCCGGTGCGTTCCAGATCAACACCTGGACGGTCTAGCGGGAGCGGAAGGCGCCCGGCTGGCGACGGCCGGGCGCAATCCGCCTGTGTGCCATCCGCCTGTGTGGCAGGCCGGCCGAGGAAGGGAGCGCCCATGGATACGTCGCATGCAGACCTGGGGGGCGTCGACGGCTACGGCACGGTGCCGTACGTGCCCGACGAACCGGTGTTCAAGGAGCCGTGGGAGGGGCGGGCCTTCGCCCTCACGCTCCTGTCCATCAACCGCCTGTCCGGGGCCAACCTCGACGCCATGCGCCACGCCCTGGAGCGGGTGCCGAACCCGGAGTACTTCAACGACGGGTACTACGGGCGCTGGCTCAAGTGCGCCGAGATCCTGCTGACGGACAGCGGGGTCATCGCCCCGGGCGCGGTGGAGGCCCGGGCCCGCCGGAAGCGGGGCGAAGACGTCGAAGAGCCCCCCGAGCCGGTCCTCAACAAGCCCGACTACACCCCGACGGGCCCCGGATCGCTGCGCCAGGTCGACGTGCCGCCCAAGTTCGAGGTCGGTCAGTTGGTACGGGCCAAGGAACTGAACCCGAAGGGCCACACGCGCCTGCCCCGGTACACCAGGGGCAAGACGGGTGTGATCGAGCGGATCCAGCCCGCTGCCCTCCTGCCCGACACCAACGCCCACTTCCTCGGCGAGAACGCGCAGCACACCTATGGCGTGGCCTTCGACTCGACCGAGTTGTTCGGCCCAGACGCCGAGCCGTTCACGCTTCGCATCGACATGTTCGAGGACTACCTGGAGGCTGCAGCATCGGAGGCGGGGGCATGAGCGAGACCAGCGAACGCATTCCCATCGACCTGCGGACCGAGGCCCTCGAAGAGATCCTGGTCGAGCGGGGCCTCGTCGACCCGGCGGTGATGGACAAGTTCATCTCGATGTACGAGCAGGACGTCGGCCCCATGAACGGCGCCAAGGTCGTGGCCCGGGCCTGGGTCGACCCGGAATACAAGGCGAAGTTGCTGGAGGACGGGACAGCCGCCATCGCCGAAATGGGGTACAAGGGCCCACAGGGGGAGTGCATCCAGGTGCTGGAGAACACCCCGACGGTCCACCACCTGGTGGCCTGCACGCTGTGCTCCTGCTACCCGTGGCCCGTCCTCGGCCTCCCGCCGAGCTGGTACAAGGACCCGGCCTACCGGGCCCGGGCCGTGCGGGAGCCCCGCACGCTCCTGTCCGAGTTCGGCCTGGACCTCGGCGACGACGTCGAGGTGCGCGTCCACGACTCGTCCTCCGAGGTCCGCTACATGGTGCTGCCCGAACGCCCCGAGGGCTCGGAGGGGATGAGCGAGGAGGAGCTGGCCGGCCTGGTCACCCGGGACGCCATGGTGGGGATCGCCAAGGTGGCGCCGCCCGCATGACGGTTCTCGCGCTGAAGGACGCCGCCGCGCCGCCCCGGGCCAACGGCGAGCTGCTCTTCAATGCGCCGTGGGAGAGCCGGGCCTTCGGCTTGGTCGTGACGCTCCATGCCAACGGCGCCTTCGAGTGGTCCGATTTTCAGCAGTCGCTCATCGCCCAGATCCAGCGTTGGGAATCAGCGCATCCAGATGGCGAGGGCTGGTCCTATTACACCTGCTGGCTGGCGGCTCTGGAACAGGTGCTCGTGAACGAGCACTTGGTTTCGCCCGGCGACGTGGAGCGGCGAGCCGCCGCCCTAGCGGAGCGCCCCGCCGGACACGACCACGACCACGCCCGATGACCAGTGAGGCGGCGGCGCCCAAGACCCTGTCGGTGGCCGCCACCTGGGAGGGCGGCTACAAGTGCCGGGTTGACGCCCGCGGTTTCGAGATCCGCGTCGACGAGCCCAGCTCGGCCGGCGGCGAGGACACCGGGCCCCAGCCCACGGAGCTGCTCCTGGCCGCCCTCGCCTCCTGCTTCACGCTGGCGTTGGCCCACGTGGCCGGCAAGCGGGGCATCGAGGTCCCGGACATCGCCGTGCGGGCGGTGGGGGAGTACCAGGGGCTCAAGTTCGCCCGGATGCGCGTGGAGGTCACCTCCGGACTCGACCCTGAGATGCTGGCCATGCTCATCGAGCGGGCGAAGGGCGTCTGCTACGTGTCCAACACGCTGCGGACGGTCAACGACGTCGAAGTCGTCGTCACCCGCTGAGCCGGCCCGTCAGAATCATCGAGCCCCGAGGCCGATCCGGAGACCGAGCGCGAGATCGGCCCCGGACGACGACCCGAAGGCTTCCAACCGGGCGACGGCCAGCGCCGCACCGGCGCCGTCGCCCACGGCGGCGGCGGCGAAAAGGCCGTGGACGGGTTCTATGTGCTGGCCCCGGGCCGCCCAGTCCAGGAATGCGCTGGAGAGGTCCGTCGTCCGGACGGACGCCACCAGAGCCAGCAGCTCCCCGGCGGACGCCCGGCCCCGGAGGCGGGCGGCGAGCACGATCCCGGCCAGCACGTCGTCTCCCGACGGCGTCAGCCCGGGCCCGTACCCGCCGAG
>CAZCVW010000339.1:0-3809 GCA_964502185.1 uncultured Burkholderiales bacterium | reverse complement strand
TGGGCGCCGCGTTTGGGGCACCGCGGCGGTGGCGTCGAGCGCGGCGGCACCCCCGGCGGCCGCCCGGACGGGGACGGCGGGCACGCTCAACAGCTTGTTGCAACCACGGCAGCGGAAGCGCTCGGCCTCCCCGATCTCGTCCATCGTGTGGACCTGTGAACAGGCAGGGCACTGCAGCCCGGAGGCCATCCCTCAGGCTCCGTCGCCGATCAGGGCCGCGGCTTCGGCGGCCGCCGCGGTGCTGACCGCGGCCAACTGCTCGAGACAGGCGAGGGCCCGGCCCTCGGCCAGGGATCGGCCCGCCATTTCGATTCCTTCGGCGATGTCGCCGACGAGGCCGGCCACCACCAGGGCGGCGGCCGAGTTGAGCACCACAACGTCGTGAACGGGTCCTTTGGCGCCACCGAGCACGTCGCGGGCGACCTGGGCATTCTCCTCGGGCCCACCGCCGGCCAGGTCGGCGGCGGTGGCCCGCGGGATACCGAAGTCGGAGGGGTCGAGCACCCAGTTGGTCACCCGGCCGTCGGCCAGCTCCCACACCGTGGAGGTGGTGGTCGTGGTGAGCTCGTCCATCCCGTCATGCCCGTGGAAGACGAAGACCCGTTCCGAACCCAGCTCGCTGAGCGCGGCGACCATCCGCCCCGCCATGACCGGATCGGCCACGCCGACCACCTGGCGGCGGGCTCCGGCCGGGTTGCACAACGGCCCGAGGAAATTGAAGGTGGTCGCCACCCCCAACTCCCGGCGGGTGGGACCGGCGTGGCGCAGCGCCGGGTGGAAACGGGGGGCGAAGCAGAACCCGATCCCCACCTCGGTGATGCAGCGGGCGACGCCCGCCGGGCCCAGGTCGACGCTGACCCCCAGCTCCTCGAGCAGGTCGGCTGAGCCGCACCGGGACGATGCCGAACGGTTTCCGTGCTTGGCCACCCGGGCCCCCGCCCCGGCCACGACGAGGGCGGCCAGGGTGGAGACGTTGATCGAGCACGAGCCGTCGCCGCCGGTGCCGCAGGTGTCCACCAGCGGCCCGTCCCCGTCGACCTCGACACGCTCGGCGAAGGCGAGCATTGTGCGGGCCAGGGCGGCGATCTCCACGACGGTCTCCCCCTTGGCCCGGAGGGCCACGGCGAAGCCGGCGATCTGGGCGGAGGTCGCCTCGCCCCGCAGGATCGTCGACATGGCCTCGCCCGCCTCCTCGGCGGAGAGGTCCTCGCCGCGCATCAAGCGCGCCAAAAGGGTGGGCCAAAGAGGCTCCATACCCGTGAGGTTACCGGCCGGACCGTGAGCAGCCCGGGTCGCGCGCCCGCCCCAGAGAGCGCAGGCCGTCAGGCCGACTTGCGCCGCTGCCGGAGAATCCGGCGGCGCTCCCGTTCGGTCAGGCCACCCCACACACCATGCTTCTCCCGCTGGTTGAGGGCGAACTCGAGACACGGTTGGCGGACGCTGCAGCCCTCACAGATCGCCTTGGCCGCGTCGGCCATGGCGTCGTCGTCTTCGGGTGGGTAGAAGATGGCAGGTTCGATGCCGCGACAGTTGCCCCTTGCTCGCCAAGGCTGGGCCAGGGGGCTCACCTCCTCCGGACGTCGGAGCAGTTCCATCAGACTCACAGCAGCATCTCCCCACACCTCGCAGAACGAAACCGGGAAAGCCCGAACAACAGGTCCCAGGACACGCTATGCCCCGAATGTTCCCGTTCCGAAACCGGGAAATGAACAGGAAGAGTCTCAGGAGCAGTGTCCGGGGCCTCGGAACGGCAGGGGAGGCCCAGCTAGGATCCGGGCGTGTCCGCCTGTGTCTCCGTCTCCGGCCGCAGCGCCTCCGTTTAGGCCTTGAAGTTCTCCCGAACCGAGCGTGAGCGGAGCCTCGAACGCCTCGAGAACGAGCCGTTCGACGTCGTGGTCGTCGGCGGCGGGATCACCGGGGCAGGTGTCGCCCTCGATGCCGTTACCCGGGGTCTGCGCACCGCCCTGGTGGAGCGGAACGACTTCGCCTCGGGCACCTCGTCACGGTCGTCCAAGCTGGTCCATGGGGGTCTCCGCTACTTGAACCAGCGGGAGTTCCGCCTCGTTTACGAGGCCTTGGCCGAGCGCCAGCGGCTGCTCCGGCTCGCCCCCCACCTCGTCCGGCCGATCCCGTTCCTCATCCCTATCTTCGGCACGGGCCCCGCCGGCGTGACCGGCGCCCGGGCCTACTCGCGGGCGATCGGCGCGGCCCTGTGGATGTACGACATGACAGGCGGACTCCGGATCGGCAAGCTGCACCGGCGCCTCACCAAGAAACAGACGCGGGCCCTGATGCCCGACCTCGATCCGACCCGCCTCGCCGCCGGTTTCCTCTACTACGACGCCCGCGTCGACGACGCCCGGCTGACCCTGGCAGTAGTCAAGACGGCCGCCTCCGAGGGGGCCGTCGTCGTCAACTACGCGGAGGTCACGGGGCTCGAGCGCGCCGTCGGCGGAAGCGGCGGCCGCATCGAGAGCGTAGGGCTCACCGAGCGGCTGACCGGCCGGGCCCTCACCGTCCGGGCCGGCGTCGTCATCAACGCCGCCGGCGTGTGGGCCGACGATCTGCGGGCCCTCGACGAGGGCGGCCATCCCGGTTCCATCCGGCCGGCCAAGGGCGTCCACATCACCCTCCCGGCCGGGCGGCCCCGCATCGACATCGCCGCCGTCCTTCCCGTCCCCGGCGACAAGCGCTCCGTGTTCGTGATCCCCTGGGGCGAGCGGGTCTACGTCGGTACCACCGACACCGACTACGACGGCCCGCTGGACGACCCCGTCTGTACCCAAGAGGACGTCGATTACCTCCTCCGGGCGGTGAACGCCTGGGTCACCGATCCGATCTCCCGCTCCGAGGTCCTCGGAACCTGGGCCGGACTACGGCCCCTTGTCCGGGGCGCCAAGACCGGCAAGACCGCGGATTTGTCCCGGCGCCATTCCGTGCGGGTGAGCGACAGCGGGATGGTCACGATCGTCGGCGGCAAGCTCACCACCTACCGCAAGATGGCCGAGCACGCCGTGGACGCCGCCGTCGGCGTCCTGGCCCCCGACTCCCGCCGCCCGTCGCGGACGGAGACCGTGCCCCTCTTCGGCGCCGACGGCTACCGGGACCTCACCCGGCCGGGGGCGGCGGAGCGGCTCGGGTTGCCGTCGAACGCCCTCAGCCACCTGGCCGGGCGCCACGGCGGGCAGACCCTGACGGTGACGACCATGATCTCGGAGCGCCCGGAACTGGGCCAGCCCCTGGTGCCCGGGCTCCCCTACCTGGCGGCCGAGGCCGTCTACGCGGTGCGCTACGAGATGGCGTTGACCCTGGAGGACGTGCTCTCCCGTCGCACCCGGGCCCTCCTGCTCGACTCCGCCGCCACCGCCGGGGCGGCCCCCGCCGTGGCCGCCCTGATCGCCCCGGAACTCGGCTGGGACGAGGAGGAGACCGCCCGCCAGGTGGCCTCGTTCGCCGCTCTCGTCGAGCGCCACCGGCGCCGGTCCGATGCGGCCGAGGACGCCGTCGAGGCGCAGCTGCTGACCCGTCCCCCGGAGGCGGAGGGCTGATGGCGGGACCGGTCCCCCTGCCGGAGGGCGCGGTGTCGCTCCGGTTGAATGCCCCTCCCGCCGACGTGCCCGAAGCCTTTCTGGATGCGCTCGTCGCCGAACTCGGCGTGGACCGGGTCCACCGGGAGCAGGCGGTGCTGGACGACTCCGGGTCGGACTGGTGGCCGCTGGCCGCCGTCTGGGCCACCCAGGGCCGGATCCCGGCCCGGCCGGCGGCGGTGGTCACCCCCGACGACGAGGACGGCGTGGCCGCCGTGGTCC
>CAZCVW010000338.1:0-3814 GCA_964502185.1 uncultured Burkholderiales bacterium | reverse complement strand
CGTCTGAGATCTTGGAGATCGCGCTGCACTTCGCCGGTACGTGGGGCGAGCTGCTGTCGCCGGCGCCACACGCAGATCCGGCAGCATTTCCGGACGGTCCGGCGGGTGCGCCGAAAGGCTCAAGGCGCGACCAAGGCGCGATCCGGAGCTAATCCCGGCAAGCGTGTGCGCTTACCGGGGTCAGAGCCCGGTAAACGCACACGCTTGCCCGTCGGCCGGGCGACGCCGCCCGGGGCCGCGCCGGCCGTCAGCCATTCGCTTGCCTCGTCGTGTTCGTCGGTGAGAGCCCGATGCTGTTCAGGTGAGCCGCGCCACCGCGGCCACCTCGCCCGTGCTGACCAGGCGGATGGCCCACACCGCCGGGTCGTCGTCGCTCCGGCACACCTCGAGCAGGCTCCCGGCGGGCACCGCCCGGCGGAACCACATTTCGGCCTGGCCGGTCGGGCCGATCCCGGCGAAGTGCAGCTGGATGATCAGCAGCACCATGCCCTGCACGAGAATGTTCGGGTAGCCCCGCTGCCAGGCGTACCGGGCGTCGAGGTGGACGGGGTAGCGGGCGCCGGCCAGCTCGGCGAAGGCGCGGACCTCCGTCTCGCTCACGATCAGGGACTTGCGCCGGACGAGCGTGCCGGTGGCGGGCACGGAGGGGACGTCGCGCTCGCCCCAGGACGGGGTGTCGCCGGGGGCACGGGCCACGAGGAGACTCCGGGCCACGGTGGCGCCGTCGAGAATCGCCCGGCTGCCGAGCCCGATCTCGACCGAGCCGTGGCGGGCCGACACCCACTGCACCGTGGCCTCGACATCGAAGGGGACGGTCGGGACCTCGGTTGACCAGGACACCCGGTGGTAGGCCTGCAGAACCTCCTCGGGGAGGCGGAACCGCTTGTCGACCACTTCGGGGATGAGGACCATCGGCCACCCGATGGCGCCGAGGGCCCCGATCCGGGACTGGAGCCAGAGGCACACCTCGGTGAACCACCGACCGGAGAGCTGCAGAGGCCGCTCCACGGTCAGGCCTGGGGCCTGGAGGATCTCGAGCAGCGAGCCCGTGGCGGTCATGGTCACCGATCCTAGCTCCCGCCGCCCGGCTATGGGTGACCGACTGCTCATTCGGCGCGCGCCGCGTTGTAGAAGCGGACAAACGGTACAGATGGTCCCATGGCCCGAAAAGGCGCGTCACCACCGCGGGTTTCGGCCGTTGGACGGGCCAAGGTGCCCGCCACCGAGCCGGAGGTGTCGAGATGGTGTCGCCGTAGTCGCCCGGCTACCTAAGCTCCCCGGGGTGACCGACCCGACGGTTGACCCCGGCCGCACCAGCTGGATCGATTCGGCCGCCGGCAGCGACTTCCCCGTCCAGAGCCTTCCCTACGGCGTGTTCTCCGGGGGTGGAGAACCGCCGAGGGTGGGCGTCGCCATCGGCGACCACATCCTGGACCTCGCCGCGGTCGCCGCCGCCGGGCTGTTCCAGAAGGCCTGCCCGGCGGCGGAGGCGGTGTTCGCCGCTCCCGACCTCAACGCCTTCCTGGCCCGGGGACGGCCTGTCTGGCAGGCGGTGCGCCGGCGGGTGAGCGATCTCCTGACCGACGGGTCCCTCATCGCCGCCGAGCACCGGGCGGCGGTGGAAGCGGCGCTCGTCGACCGGGCCGGGGCCGTGACCCACCTGCCAGTGGCGGTGGCCGACTACGTCGACTTCTACTCGTCGCTCCACCACGCCACCAACCTCGGGCGGATGTTCCGCCCCGGCTCGGAGCCGCTCCTCCCCAACTGGCGCCACCTGCCGGTCGGGTACCACGGCCGGGCGGGCACGGTGGTGGTAAGCGGCACCCCGGTCACGAGACCCCGCGGGCAGCTGCTCCGGCCGGGTGGGAGCGTCGACTTCGGCCCGAGCGAGCGCCTCGACATCGAACTCGAGGTCGGGTTCGTCGTGGGCGCCGGCAGCGACCTCGGGCGCCCGGTGCCCGTCGGTGCGGTGGCCGATCACGTCTTCGGGTGTGTGCTGGTCAACGACTGGAGTGCCCGCGACATCCAGGCTTTCGAGTACCAGCCGCTCGGCCCGTTCCTCGGGAAGTCGTTCGCCACCTCCATTTCCGCCTGGGTGGTGCCCCTCGACGCGCTGGCCCCCGTCCGGGTGGCGGCTCCCGCCCAGGACCCCGTCCCCCTCCCCTACCTGCGCACCGCCGAGCCGTGGGCCCTCGACCTGGGACTGGAGGTCTGGCTTCGCCCGGCGGGCGCGGAGCGGGAGGAGCGCATCAGCCGCACGGGCTTCGCCGGGATGTACTGGACCATCGCCCAGCAGCTGGCCCATCTCACCGTGAACGGCGCCCGGCTTCGCACCGGCGACCTCCTGGCCTCGGGCACGGTGTCGGGCCCCGGGAGGGACGAGCGGGGCAGCCTCATCGAGCTCAGCTGGAACGGCACCGAACCGCTGGTGTTGGCCGGCGGCGCCCGGCGCAGCTTCCTGGAGGACGGCGACGAGGTGATCCTGAGGGGATACGCCGAGCCCGGCGGGGTGCGCCTCGCCCTCGGTGAGGTTCGCGGCATGATCGCGCCCACGAACTGAGGAGGACACATGCGCAGGTCCCGAAACCCGATCGCCGTACTGGCTGCGGCCTGTGCTCTGGCGGTGGGGCTGTTCCCGGGGGCGCGCACCGCCCGGGCGGCCATCGCCGACAAGGTGACCCTCGTGGGGCTCACCACCGCCAACCAGCTGGCGACCTTCACCAGCGACACCCCGGGGACGATCGCCACGACCCCCGTCACCGGCCTCCAGGCGGGCGAGACCCTGCTCGGCATCGATTTCCGGCCCGCCACCGGAGTGCTCTACGGGCTCGGTTCGCAGAGCCGCCTCTACACGATCGACCGGAAGAGCGGGGCGGCCTCGGGCTTCGGGGCCGGATCGTTCTCTCCCACGCTGTCGGGGACCTCCTTCGCCTTCGACTTCAATCCGGTGGCCGACCGGATCCGGGTGGTGAGCAACAGCGACCAGAGCCTGCGCCTCAACCCGATAAGCGGCGGGTCGGTGGCCACGGACTCGCCCGTCGCCTACGCCCCCGGCGACGTGAACGCCGGCGACGCCGTCGTGACCGCGGCGGGCTACACCAACAGCTTTGCCGGGGCGAGCACGACGGCGCTGTTCGCCCTCGACACCGCCAAGGACGTCGTGTCGATCATCAACCCGCCCAACGCCGGGGTGCTCAACACGGTGGGGTCGCTCGGCGTCGACGCGGCCGACGCCAACGGCTTCGACATCGACGTCACGCCGACCGGGCCCACCGGCCTGGCCGCCCTGACCGTCGGCGACTCCACCCGGCTCTACTCCATCGACCTGGCCACCGGGACGGCCACCGACCAGGGCGCCATCGGGCCAGGCTCGACTCCTTTGCAGGGTCTCGCCGTCGTCCCGTCGGTCGGGTACTGGCTGGCCGGCGGCGACGGTGCGGTCTTCAACTTCGGGGACGCCGACGCCCTCAGTCCGGCGACGTCGCAGAAGCTCACCCGGCCCGTGGTCGGCACCGCCGCCTCGCCCAGCGGCGAGGGGTACTGGCTGGTGGCCAGCGACGGCGGCATCTTCAACTCCGGCGACGCCAAGTTCTTCGGTTCGGCCGGCGCCATCAAGCTCAACCAGCCGATCGTGGGCATGGCCCCCTACGCCGACGGTCAGGGCTACTGGCTGGTGGCCTCCGACGGCGGGATCTTCAGTTACGCCTCGGGCCCGCCCAAGTTCTTCGGTTCGGCGGGTGCCATTCCCCTGAACAAGCCGACCGTGGGCATGGCCGCCACGCCCAGCGGGCTCGGTTACTGGCTGGTGGCCTCC
>CAZCVW010000337.1:0-3820 GCA_964502185.1 uncultured Burkholderiales bacterium | reverse complement strand
CGGGCGGGCCGCGTCGGCGGCCGCCTTTATGCCTACCAGGGCCGCCCGGGGCGCCCGGCTGAGCCTTTCCAAGAGCTCCCCGACGCGGTCGTCGAACTCCGCCCGGGGGACCACGGTCTCGACCAGGCCCCACTCGGCGGCCGTCGGGGCGTCGATGGACATGCCCGTCGTCATCAGGTAGAGCGCCCGGGCCCGGCCGACGACGGCCTGGAGGCGCTCGATCCCGCCCCAGGCGGGCATGATGCCGAGGTCGACCTGGTTGAAGGCCAGCTTGATGTCGTCGGCGGCGATACGGAAGTCGCAGGCCATGGCCACCTCGCACCCTCCCCCGAAGGCGTGGCCGTTCAGGGCGCCCACCACGGGGACGGGCAGCGACGCCACCCGGTCGAGCAGGCCCCGCATCCGCAGCGCCATGGCCTGGGCCTCGTCCTTCCTGCGGATCGACGCCAATTCCTTGAGGTCGCCACCGGAGACGAAGACCCGCTCGCCCGCGCCCCGGACGGCGACGACCCGGGCGTCGGAGGCGGCGACCTCGTCGAGGACGGCGTCGAGTTCCTCCATCGTGGGCCGGCTGATGGCGTTGTGGGCGCCGGGCCGGTCGATGACGATGACGGCGGCGTGGCCGATCCGCTCGACCCGGACTCCGCGGGTCCCCGGCTCAACTCGCAACACGGTTCCCAAACAGCGCGTTGACCCCGGACACGACGTCGTCGATGGAGGTCCCCGTCGGGAAGACGGCGTCGACACCGAGGTCCAGCAGCGTCCGGCAGTCGGACGCCGGGATGGTTCCGCCGATCACGACCTTGACGTCGGCCAGGTCCCGGGCCTTGAGCGCTTCGAGCATCCGCTGGGCCAGGCCGACGTGGGCCCCCGACAGCACCGACAGGCCCACCACGTCGACGTCCTCCTGGAGGGCCATCTCGGCGATCACGTCCACCTTCTGGCGGATGCCCGTGTAGATGACCTCGTAGCCGCCGTCCCGCAGCGCCCGGGCCACGATCTTGGCGCCGCGATCGTGCCCGTCGAGACCCGGCTTGGCCACCAGTACGCGGCGTGGAGTTGCCATCAGAACACCACCGGCTGGCGGTACTCGCCCCAGACGTCCCGCAGCGCCTGGGAGATCTCCCCCACCGAGGCGTAGGCCTCGACCGCTTCCACCAGCAGGGGCATGAGGTTCACGTCGGGTTTGGCCGCCGCCGCCTGCACATCCTTGAGCACCCTCGTCACCTCGGTCGAGCTTCGGGTCCGTCTGACTTCGGCGAGCCGGTCGAGTTGGCGCTGCCGGCCCTCGGCGTCGAGCCCGTAGACGGCCATGTCGGGCGGCGGTTCGTCGCTCTGGAACATGTTCACGCCGACGATCGGCCGTTCGCCGCTTTCGATCAAGCCCTGCGTCTTCCACGCCTCCTCGGCGATGAGCCCCTGCACGTACCCTTCCTCGATGGCCCGGACCATGCCACCCTTGGCTTCCAGGTCGGTCATGATCTCGACGAGACGCTCCTCCATCGAGTCGGTCAAGGCCTCGACGAAGTAGGAGCCGCCCAGCGGGTCGACCGTGCGGGCCACGCCCGTCTCGTAGGCCAGCACCTGCTGGGTGCGCAGCGCCAGCGTGGTCGATTCCTCCGTGGGCAGGGCGAAGGGCTCGTCCCAGGCGGCGGTGAACATGGACTGCACGCCGCCCAGCACGGAGGCCAGCGCCTGGTAGGCGACCCGGACGATGTTGTTGTGGGCCTGCGGCGCCTGCAGTGTGGATCCGCCGGCCACGCACCCCGTGCGGAACAGGCACGACGAGTCGTTCTGGGCCCCCCACCGTTCCCGCACCAGGCGGGCCCAGCGCCGCCGGCCGGCCCGGTACTTGGCGATCTCCTCGAAGAAATCGTTGTGGGTGTAAAAGAAGAACGACACCTGGGGGGCGAAGTCGTCGATGGTCATCCGGCCCCGCTCGAGCACGGCGTCGACGTAGGTGACGGCGTCGGCGAGGGTGAAGGCCATCTCCTGGGCGGCGGTGGCTCCGGCGTCGCGGAAGTGGGCCCCGGCCACCGAGATGGCGTTGTAGCGGGGCACGTGCTCGGCGCAGAACTCGATGGTGTCGACGATCAGGCGGATCGACGGGTCGGGGGGCCAGATCCACGTTCCCCGGGCCACGTACTCCTTCAGGATGTCGTTCTGGATCGTGCCTCGGAGCTTCTCGACCGGCACGCTCTGCTTCTTGCCTACTGCGATGTAGAAGGCGAGCATGATGGCGGCCGTGCCGTTGATCGTCCACGACGTGGACACCCGGTCGAGCGGGATGCCGTCGAAGAGGATCTCGGCGTCGGCCAGGGTGTCGAGGGCGACGCCGACCCGGCCGACCTCCTCGGTGACGTCAGGGTCGTCGGAGTCGTAGCCGATCTGGGTCGGGAGGTCGGCCGCCACCGACAGCCCCGTCCCGCCGCTCTCGAGCAGGTACTTGTAGCGGGCGTTGGTGTACTCGGCCGTGCCGAAGCCGCTGTACTGCCGGAAGGTCCACAGCTTGTTGCGGTAGCCGCCCGGGAAGTTGCCCCGGGTGAAGGGGAACGTTCCCGGATCCCCGACGCCGGCGTAGTCGACCGGGGCGTTCTCGGGGCCGTAGCAGCGCTCCACCGGGATGCCGCATTCGGTGCTCCACCGCCGCTCGTCACTCATGACTGGTAGGCTACCCAGCTGATATGTCACATGCCAGTTCGGCGAACCGCAGTTCGGCGAACCGCAGTTTGGCGACTCGCATCGGGGGCACGGTCCGGGCCCGGGCCGCCGAGGAGCTGCGCAACCGCATCCTCACGGGCACGCTGGCCCCGGGCACCCGGCTCGACCTCGACGCCCTGACGGCCGAGTTCGGCGCCAGCCGCACGCCGGTGCGCGAAGCCCTGCTGGAGCTGTCCTACGACGGGCTCGTGGAGGTGGCGCCCCGCAGCGGCATCACCGTCATCGGCCTCACCCCGCAGGACGCGCTCGACAACTTCGCCCTGCTCGGCACCCTGGCGGGCAAAGCCGCCCAGTGGGCCGCCGAGCGGATGACCGACGAGACGCTCGACCACATCCGCACCCTGGCCGCCGGCGTCCACGCCTCCGGGGTCCGGGGTGTCCCCGGGAGAGACAGCGTCCGGGGTGCCCCCGGGAGAGACAGCGCGCCGGTCGGAGAACTGGTGGCGGCCAACTGGCGCTTCCACCGGGCGGTGCACCTGGCCTCGGGTTCCCGCCGGATCATTACGCTCATCCGGCAAACCGTGGGCGTCGTCCCCACGAACTTCTTCGACGTCTTCCCCGACCAGGGCCGGCACAGCGCCGCCGATCACGACGAACTGGTCGCCGCCCTCGCCCGCCGCGACGGTCCCGCCGCCCGGACGGTGGCCGAGCGCCACGTGACCGACGCCGGCGTCGCCCTCTCCCGCTTCATCGAGGAGGCCGGGAAACCTCCCCAACGGCGGTAGTGCCAGGGGATCGATCAGGCTTTCGGGTAGCCGGCTCCGAGGACAAGGCCGGACGAGCTTCGGCTTTCCCCTAAACGGGTCGGCTCCGGGCACAACGTCGATGCGGCACTCGGGTCGGGGGCCCGGCGCGCCGACACCTCACGTGGGTGTTGGCCCAGCGGCAATTCGGAAGGCGTAGATGATGTTGCGACCTCGGGCGTTCGTCAGATGGAGCAACGCGCTTGCGGCCGGAACCGCAGCCGTGTTCATGGCTGGCGTCATGAGCGCCTACGCCATGAGCAACCAGGCCGTTCCCTCCGTCGACGTGCAGGCCGCCGCCCCGGGGGCCGGCGGTAGCGCCGCGGCCCCAGTCGGGAACGGGGCGGGGCCGGCCG
>CAZCVW010000336.1:0-3842 GCA_964502185.1 uncultured Burkholderiales bacterium | reverse complement strand
GCCACCGCGCCCGGGGAGGCGGGCCGCTGCTCCTGGCCAAGGCCAGCGCCCGCTCGACCGTCCACCGGCCCACCGCCCTGGACTACGCCGGCGTCCTCCGCTTCGACGCGGACGGGAACGTCACCGGCGAGCGGCGGTTCCTCGGGCTGTACACGTCGGCCGTCCACAAGGCGCCGACCGCCTCCATCCCGGTGGTGCGGCGGACGGTGGCGGCCGTCATCGAGCGGGCCGGCTTCGCCCCCACCTCCCACGACGGCAAGGCGCTGGTCGAGGTGCTCGAGACCTACCCGCGCCTCGAGCTCTTCGAGATCACGCCCGACGAGCTCTACGAGGTGGCCACCGGCATCCTGGCGCTGGAGGAGCGCCAGCGCCTGCGCCTGTTCGCCCGGCGGGACCGGTTCGGCCGGTTCTGGTCGTGCCTCGTCTTCGTTCCCCTCGACCGCTACACGCAGTCGGTGCGGGCCCGGATCACCGACATCCTGCTCGAGGCCTTCGGCGGCCGCAGCGTGGAGTACGCCGCCCGGGTGGGGGAGTCGGTCCTGGCCCGGCTCCACTTCATCATCCACACGGAACCCGGGCGCGGTTCCCGACCGGATCTGGACCTGGTCGAGGCCCAGCTGGTGGAGGCGGCCCGGGCCTGGGCCGACGACCTCTCGGCGGCCCTCCTCGACGAGTACGGCGAGGCGGTCGGTCTCGCCCTGCTGCGACGTTACGGCGACGCCTTCCCGTCCGCCTACCGGGAGACGTTCCCGGCCCGCACCGCCGTCACGGACATCGGCCGCATCCAGTCTCTGGCCAACGGTGATGAGATCGCGCTGGGCCTGTCGGCGCCTCTCGATGGGCCGAACGGGATGCTGCGGCTGAAGCTGTTCCAAGCCGGGCGGCCCATCCCCCTCTCCGACGTTTTGCCCCGTCTTGAGCACATGGGGGTGCGGGTCCTCGACCAGCGGCCTTACGAGATCCGGCCCCGCGACGGCGAGGCGGTGTGGATCCACGACTTCGGCCTCGTCCCCGAGGCGGGCAGCGACTTCGACACGGAGACGGTGAAGGAGACGTTCACCGACGCCTTCGCGGCCACGTGGCGGGGCGAGGCCGAGAGCGACGGGTTCAACCGGCTCGTCCTCCTGGCCGGGCTCGACTGGCACGAGGTCGCAGCTTTACGCGCCTACGGCAAGTACCTCCGCCAGGCCGGCAACCCGTTCTCGCAGACCTACATGGAGCAGGCGCTGGCCGCCCATCCCCACATCGCCCGGCTCCTCGTGGAGTTCTTCCGGGCCCGCTTCGACCCGGCCCACCAACCCGATCCGGAGGACGCGGCCAGCCTGCTGGCCAAGCGGTTGGAGGCGGCCATCGACGCCGTGGCCAGCCTCGACGAGGACCGTATCCTCCGCTCGTTCCTGACGCTGGTGCAGGCCACGCTGCGGACGAACTGGTTCTGCGGCCGGGGTACGGGGGGTCCCCGGGAGACACGGCCGGTCATCAGCTTCAAGCTCGACCCGACCCAGATCCCGGACCTGCCCCTGCCCCGGCCCCGCTTCGAGATCTTCGTGTGCTCGCCCCGGGTGGAGGGCGTGCACCTGCGGGGCGGCCGGGTCAGCCGGGGCGGGATCCGCTGGTCCGACCGGCGGGAGGACTTCCGCACCGAGGTGCTCGGGCTCATGAAGGCCCAGATGGTGAAGAACGCCGTCATCGTGCCCGTAGGCGCCAAGGGCGGGTTCGTGATGAAGCAGCCCGGCCCAGCACCAGATCCGGCTGACGTGGCCGCCTGCTACCGCCTGTTCATCTCGGGTCTCCTCGACGTGACCGACAACATCGTCGCCAGTTCTCAGGGACGGACGGAAGTCGTCCACCCGGCCTCGGTGGTGGCCCACGACGGCGACGACCCGTACCTGGTGGTGGCCGCCGACAAAGGGACGGCCACGTTCTCCGACCTGGCCAACTCCATCGCCGCCGAGTACGGCTTCTGGCTGGGCGACGCCTTCGCCTCCGGCGGCTCGTCGGGCTACGACCACAAGAAGATGGGCATCACGGCCCGCGGGGCCTGGAAGTCGGTGGAGCGCCACTTCCGGGAGCTGGGCGTGGACGTCTCCACCACTCCCGTCACGGTCGTCGGGATCGGCGACATGTCGGGCGACGTGTTCGGCAACGGCATGCTGCTGTCCCGCCACCTGAAGCTGGTGGCGGCCTTCGACCACCACCACGTGTTCCTCGACCCCGACCCCGATCCGGCCGTCAGCTACGCGGAGCGGGCGCGGCTCTTCGGCCTGCCCCGCTCGACGTGGGCCGACTACGACCCGGCGCTCCTGGCGGCGGGCGGCGGCGTCTATCCCCGGACGGCCAAGTCGATCCCGCTCACGCCGGAGGTGCGGGCCGTCCTCGGCGTCGACGACCCCGCCCTGCCGCCCCACGAGCTGGTGCGGGCCATCCTGCGGGCGCCCGTCGACCTGTTCTGGAACGGCGGCATCGGGACCTACGTGAAGGCGTCGACCGAGACCAACGCCGAGGTGGGCGACAAGGCCAACGACCCCGTGCGGATCGACGGTTCGCAGCTGCGGGCCCGGGTGGTGGGCGAGGGCGGGAACCTTGGGTTCACCCAACGGGGCCGGATCGAGTTCGCCCTGGCCGGCGGACGGATCCACACCGACGCCATCGACAACTCGGCCGGCGTCGACTGCTCCGACCACGAGGTGAACATCAAGGTCCTGCTCGACGCCGTGGTGGCCGACGGCGACATGACCACCAAGCAGCGGGACCGGCTGCTGGCCGAGATGGAGCCCGACGTGGCCGCCATGGTGCTGCGGGACAACTACGACCAGACCGGCGCCCTGGCCAACGCCACCGCCCAGGCCGCCGGGATGGCCGACGTCCACGGCCGCTACCTCCGCCGCCTGGAGGCGGAGGGCAAGCTCGACCGGGCGCTCGAGTTCCTCCCGTCGGACGAGGCGCTGGCGCAGCGACGGGCCGAGGCGGGGCCAAACACTGGGTCACCAAACACTGAGTCAACCGTGCACGGCGGGCTGACCGCGCCCGAGTTCGCCGTCCTGCTCGCCTACACGAAGATCGAGGTGGCCGCCGCCCTGCTGGCCTCCGACGCACCCGAGGATCCGTGGCTCGGCCAGGAATTGGCGGCGTACTTCCCACCGGCGCTGCACCTCCCCCAGTTCGCCGCCGCCATGGCCCGCCACCCGCTGCGGCGGGAGATCGTGGCCGCCCGGGTCACCAACACCCTCGTCGACCGGGCGGGCACCAGCTTCGTCCACCGGCTCACCGAGGAGACGGGTGCCTCCGTGCCCCAGCTGGCCCGGGCCCATGCCGCCGCCCGCGCCGTCTTCGCCCTGCCGGACGTGTGGGCGGCCATCGAAGCGCTGGACTGGCGGGTGGCGTCGACCACGCAGCTCTCCATGAGGCTGGCCGCCCGGCGGCTGGCCGAGCGGGCGACGCGCTGGTTCGTGCGCCACCGTCCGCGATCCCCCTCGAACCCGGCGATGGACGTGGCCGGAACCATCGCCGCCTTCGCGGGGCCCGTCGCCGAGCTGACCGGGCTTCTCCCGGGACTGCTCGGGGAGGCCGACCGGGAACTCGTGGACGGCACCGCCCGCGGCCTGATCGAGGCCGACGTACCGGAGGAGTTGGCGGAACGGGTGGCGCTGCTCCGGGTCGCCCACGTCACGCTCGACGTGGTGGAGGTGGCGGCGGCCGGGAGCGGCCGGCCGGCCGAGGTGGCGGCCGCCTACTACGCCCTCGGGCCGCGCCTGGAGCTGGACTGGCTCCGGACCCGCATCGAGGCCCTGCCCCGGGACGACCGGTGGCAGGCGCTGGCCCGGGCCGCCCTGCGGGACGAC
>CAZCVW010000335.1:0-3846 GCA_964502185.1 uncultured Burkholderiales bacterium | reverse complement strand
AGCCGGACGCGCCGTGGTCGAGGTGGCCGACCGGGCGGCTGCGCTCTGGGTCGTCGAGCCTCTCAGGCCCGCCGGCCGGGCGCCCGATGCGCTCGCCGACGGAGCGTTGGCCGAAGCGGAGGGCGCGGACGCTTCGGGCGTCCGAGCGAAAGTCCCACCGGAGGCGGAGGCGCCGGTTCGCGGCGCGGTCGCCGCCTGGTCGGACAACCCCGGCTTCTGGCCGCAGGCGGCCAGCACCGAGGCGGCGGCGACCAGGGCGACGAGGCGGAAGCGTAAGCGCATCACCGCTAGGTTACCGATCAGGAAGGTGGAACTTCGTGCGTGGCGGCGAAGCCGGCCAGCACCTCAGCGTCGCGCTCGTAGCTGCACAGGCGGCCGGCCTCGTCGACCGACAGCCACCGGATCTGATCGACTTCGGCGTGGGGGGAGAACGAGCCGCCCAGCGGCTGCATCGCCCAGTAGCGGACGGTCTTCGGGCGTCCGTGGCGATCCACGTAGGTGATCGAGGACAGTTCGTCGCCGAGCGAGCAGGACAACCCCGTCTCTTCCCGAACTTCGCGCCGGGCGCAGGCGGTGTCCGACTCCCCAGGGTCGGCCTTGCCCTTCGGCAGGCTCCAGTCATCGTATTTGGGCCGGTGAATGAGCAGGATCCGGAGCTGTTGACCCCAACCGCTCCAGACCACGCCGCCGGCGGCCCGGACGGCCCCGTCGGCGATGTAGGGAGGCGCCTCGACGGGCCACGACGAGCGGTGGCCGCTGGTCGGATCGGGAAGCACGGGAGCGACCGGACGGGGCGGCCAGACGGGCGGGTCCTCACCGAGAAGCTCGACGGCCGGACCGGCCGGGATCGGCGGCTCGTCCGAATACGCGACTGCAACGGTGTCGGCTTCTGGCGGCTCCGGCGGCAGGGGCGGGAGCGGAGCGGCCGCCTCCAGCGCAGCCGCCATGGCCTCGAAGGGATTCGGAGGTTCGGCTACCTCGGGCCCAGGGAAATCCGGCCCAGGGAAATCCGGCGGGGCGATCTCGGGGACCTCCGACAAGTGGGACTCCGGCGACTGCGGCTCGACCGGCACGTCCGGTTCTTCGGGCCGCTCGGGGGCGCTGAAGCCGTTCGCCTCCGGAACGCCCGGCAGTGCCGGTGCGTCGTCAATGTCCGCGGCCGGGCGCGCCCAGGGGTCCTGCGGGTCCTGCTCGTTGTCCGGCTCGGCCTCAGGCCGGCGTCGAAAGCGCATACGGCTCCGCGTGGGTGGGGGACGCGTCCACATCCAGGCTACCGGGCCGTACCCCTTTCGGAAATCGGCAGCTGGGAACAGGCGGGGCGCTGTCCCTACTGGCCCCGGAAGTGCGGACGTCGCTTCTCGGTGAAGGCGGCCAGACCCTCGCTGAGGTCCTCGCTGGAAAAAGCCCGGCTGACGAGCGAATCGAGCTCTCCGAGAAGGGCGTCGTCGCGGCCCCGGGCGAAGGCCATGTGCCGGGCCAGGGCGTTGAGCACCGCCTTGTGGCCGGCCACCGTCAGGGGCGCCCCGGCGGCGATCTCTTCGGCCCAGCCGAGCGCGGCGGCCCTCGCATCGCCGGCCGTGCGGTTCACCAGGCCCATGCGCAGCGCCTCGTCCACGTCGATGCGCCGGCCGGTGAGCAACAGGTCGCGGGCGTGGCCCTGGCCCACCAGCATCGCCAGACGGGCGATGTTCTCGGGCAGCAACATCACCCCGAGCGAAGTGGCCGGGATGCCGAAGATCGCCCCCGGCGCGGCCACTCGCAGGTCGCAGGCCACGGCCAGCTGGGTGCCCGCCCCGAGGGCCGGGCCGTTGATGGCGGCGACCACCGGCGCCGGGTAGGCGACGACTGCCTTCAACATCCGCTCGAAGGGCGGGTGGAAGTGGTCCTCCCCCTGGGCGTGGGCACCGCTCTGCCAGCCACCGGAAGCCCCGCGGCGGCCGAGGTCGGCACCGGCGCAGAAGGAGCTCCCCGCACCGGTGATCACGAGCGCCCGGAGAGACCTCTCGGCGGTGAGGTGGTGCGCCAGCTCGTCACACAGTTCGACGGACAGGGCGTTGCGCCGCTCGGGCCGGTCGATGGTGAGGATCCCGATCGGTCCCCGTTCTTCGAAGTCGATCATCCGCGAGCTCCTCCGGTGAAGCGGAACGAGGCCAACCGGAGCCGGGGAACCGACACGTTGCCCGTCCCGAAGAACTCCGAGTCGGCGAAGCGCCGCTCGGCGCCGACACCCAGCACCTGCCCGGGCGCGAGGGCGTCGAGAAACGACTGGGTGAAGCGTAAGTTGGCCACACCGGGGCCGATCTGCCCGTCTTCCACCAGGAACGTTCCGTTGCGGGTGAGACCGGTCACCACCAGGGTCTTGGGGTCGAGCACCCGGCAGTAGTTGAAGGTGGTGACCAGCAGGCCGCGGCGCACGCCGGCCACGAGGTCGGCGGTGGTGGCGTCGCCCGTCGCCATGAAGACGTTGGTGGCGACGGGCCCGTACACGTCGCTGCCGGGGAAGGCGTGGCCGGTGGACACCGTGTCCAGGCGCCGGGCCGTGCGGCGGTCCTGGGCCAGCGATCGGGAAACGCCGCCGGTCACGAGGTCGAGCCGGCGCTTCGGGGTGCCGTCGGAGTCGAAGGCGACGCCGACGGCTTCCGGCTCGGCGACGTCGTCCCACAGGTCGACGGCCGGGTCGAACTGGGCCTCGCCGAGGCGGATTCCCGATTGACCTTCGAGGACCTGCTTGGCGTTGAACCCGTAGAAGCAGAGGAACTCGACGATGGCCGCCACGCACTCGGGCTCGAGCACCACCTCGTACTCCCCCGGATCGAGTTGTATGGGTGACGAGGAGCGCCGGGCCCGGTCGGCCGCCTCTGCGCCGCGGGCGGCGGCCTCCAGGTCGGCGAGGCGGGAAGAGGTCTGGTGGGCGGAACCCGCCGAATCGGCCGTCTGCTGGATCCCGTCGAGGGTGGCGCGGCTGGAGCGCCCCTCCGCCCGCTGGCCGGCCGAGTTGGCGAAGGCCAGGGTGCCTCCTTCGGTATCGCAGTAGCCGGCCGCCCGGAGGCCGGGCCCGGCGGCCACGAACGCGGCCACCTGCTCGGCCCGCTCCGGGGGCGTGGCGACCTCGGTCCGAGCGTCGTAGTGCTCCACGTCGGGAACGGGCTCCGGTGGGGCCAGGCCCGGCCAGTCCGGATCCACCGGACGGAGGGCAGCGGCGGCCAGGGCGCCTTTGACGAGGACGGCGAGGCCGTCGCCGTCCACCCGGGTGGTCGTCTGCGAGGCGACCCGCCCGTCGACGGCCACCTTGAGGGTGACCGAGTACCCCTCGTTGCCGACGTTCTGATGGATGAACGAGTTGGCGAAGCGGGTGAGGGCGTGGCGGCCTTGATGGACCAGCACCTGCGCCTCGCCCCGGGCGCCGACCAGACCCACGACCTGCTCTGCGATATTCATTGGGATACTCATTGGGATATTCATCGGGCTGTTCATCCCCGGACCCCCACCCTCACGCCTTTGAACCGGGCGGGGGCGGCCGGGTGCCCGGTGTGGGCCGTCTGCATCGGTTGCCCCTTGCCGCAGTTGGGGACGCCCCACGGCTTCCACTCGGGCCCGCCGGCCAGCATGTCGAGCGAACCCCAGAACTCCGGTGTGATGCCCGTATAGGTCGGGTTGCAGAGCATGCGGCCCAACCGGCCCCGCTTGATCTCCCAGGCGATCTCGCAGCCGAACTGGAAGTTGAGCCGCTTGTCGTCGATCGACCACGAGCGGTTGGTGTCCATGAGGATCCCGTCGTCGGTGGCGGCGATCATCTCCTCGAGGCTGCTGTCGCCGGGCAGGAGCCCGACGTTGGTCATGCGCACC
>CAZCVW010000334.1:0-3852 GCA_964502185.1 uncultured Burkholderiales bacterium | reverse complement strand
GATGTCGGCCAGGGCCGTCACCAGCCGGGCGACGCGCTGGCGGCGGACGTCGAGGGCTTCGGCCACCGGGCGCAGGGCGACCAGGGCGGCGTCGGTGGAAGCCAGGGCGCCGGGAACGGTCTCCGGCCGGGCCAGGGCGGCGTCGGATTCGGCCAGCAGCACGCCCAGCGCTTCCCGGGCCCGGGTGTCGAGGTGGGCCAGGACCTCGTCAAGCTGAACCGGCCTCGTCGTCTGCGCCACCGGAATGACCGCGCCCGGCCGCAGTCGCGCCGCGGGCGGGCGGCCCGGGTCGAGGAGGACGTACATGTCGTTCAGCGGGCTCTTGGCCCGCAAGATGGCCCGGGCGTTCTCGTAGACGGTGCCGTGTTCCTCTTGCAGCGACAGGGTTAGCCGGGCCCGGCCCGCCTGGGTCACCTCGGCCTTGGAGACCTCGCCGACGGTCACCCCGGCGATACGGACCTCCTGCCCGTTGCCCGGGCTGATGCCGGGGGCTTCCTCGAAGTCGGCCAGGAAGGCGACGCGCTCCTCCCAGGGCCACACCACCCGTTGGTGGGCCAGGATGTAACCGCCCACCACCGAGCCGAGCACGATGATGCCGGCCACGATGGCCATGTCCCGGCCGAGGCCGTGGGTGGAGCGGATCCGCCCCCACAGGTGCCGGAGTCGGCGCCGGCCGGCCGTCACGGCGACACCGAGTCTTCCGAGTTGCCGACGTAGAAGTTGACCATGGCGCCGGACGGGTCGGTGTACTTGGCGATGCCGGCCAGCCCGGCCAGGAAGTAGGCCGTTTCTTCGTAGAGCTTGGTGGCCCGAGTCGTCAGGGTGGGGGCCGTTCCGCCGTAACCCGACAGCAGTGTGGGGATGACGGCGTCGTTCAGCCGGTCGAGCACCGGCCCGTCGAGGTCTTCCAGCAGTTCCCGGAGCAGCTTGGCCGTGGGCCCCAGAGCGGCGAAGGCGGGGGTGGCCTCGGCGGCCAGCGGGCGCAGGTCGGACAGCAGCGGACGGGCCTCGGCCAGCACCGGCGGGAGCCGGCGGAGGAGTTCACCGAGGCGCTGCACCGACGGCCGGGCGGCGGGCGCCGTCGCCTCCAGCTTCGCCAGCGTGCGCTCGAGGGCGGCGAGCCCGGCCCGAGCCGCCTTCAGGGTGGCCGGCAGCCGGGTGGTCGCCTCGGCCATCTCGACCCGCCGATCGCCGAGGGTCCGGGCGAAGACGGCCATGTCGTCGACGACCGATTCCAGCTCCCCGTCGGTCTCGGTGAGGACGGCGGCCAGGGCGCCGAGGTCCCGCACCAGGCGGGCGAGGTCGCCCGGATCCTCGCCGACCATGGCGCCCACTCCGCCGGCGGTGGGCCGCAGGGCCGCCGGAGCGTCGTCGAGCACGTTGCCCAATGCCTCGCCGCCCCCCGCCGGGGGTCCGGGGGTGTCCCCCGAAGACATTGTGAGAGCTGTGTCGAGCCCGCGGGCGCCGGTGGCCATGCCCCGGCGGGCGTCGTCGTCGAGCACCTCGAGGACCCGGTCCAGTTCAACCGGGATGCGGGTCCGGGCCTGCGGGATGGTGTCGCCCGCGAACCGTCCGGGCCGGCCGCCCGGCGTCAGCTCGACATAGGCGGACAGCCCGGGACCGCCGAGGAAGGTGGCCGGGCGGATGGCGGCGGCCGGTTCGCGGCCCAGCTTGTCCACGACGCCGTGGTCGAGCTTCATCTCCACCCGGGCTCCCCCACCGGAGGCCGGCTCGACCCCGGTGATGGTCCCGACCCGGACCCCGGAGATCTCCACCTTGGAGACGCTGCGCTGCAGCTTGTAGCGGGAGCTGAACTCGGCCGCGATGGTGTCGCCGGACCGGAGGCGGAGCAGGATCTCCGACTTGTTGAGCAGCGCGTAGCCGGAGATCAACGTGACCACCAGCCACAGCGCACCGAGCTGCAACCTGGTCAGGCCGTTCCACCACCGGCCGAGCGGGGCGAAGACCCTGGCCATCAGCCCTTCCCGTCCTTGGCCGCCTGCCCGGGGGCGGGATACGGATTGCGGTTGACCGCCGGGTTGGCCCCCTGGATGTCTGGCGGCAAGGCGCCCGTGTAGTTGTCGGCGCCGATGACGATTCCGAGGATCCGCAGGAAGTTGCCGTTGGCGTCGCTCTGGCCGCTCGAGTCCCGGAGCCCGTTGGCCAGCAGGTTGAAGTCGGCGGCGTAGGGGGCCAGCACGGCCAGCGGCGAGGCGGCCAGCCCGAAGGCCCGGCGCAGTGCCGGCGCCAGCGGACGGGCGTCCGACATCGCTGTCGCCAGCGAGTCGACGGCCGGGACCGCCAGGTCGTTCACCCCCGGGAAGCGGCGCAGTGTCGGCACGCTCTCGCGTAAGGCGGCCCGCAGGTCGGGCGTGGCCAGGCCGAGCGCGGCGGCGGCCGGACCGAGGTCCTGCATGGCCCCGGTCAGCGCGGCGGCCGTGGCCTGCAGGTCCGTCAGTGTGGGGGTGGCCTCGGCCAGGGTGCCGGGGAGCCGCTTGACGGTCTCCCGCAACGGACCGCCCTCGTCGACGCCGACGGCCGCGAGCGTGCGCCCGAGCTGCCCGATGAGCGCTTCGAGCTGGGCCTCCCGCCCGGAGAAGCGGCCGGCCAGACGCTCGGAGGCGGCCAGGAAGACGGCGAGCCGGGCTTCGTCGGCGGTGAGAGCGGTGCCGGTGGTGTTGAGGTCGGCGAGCAGGTCGGGCGCGGCGGCCAGGAGGTCGTTGAGGTCCTCGCCGTGCCCTCCGGCCCCGGCCCCGAGCTCCCGGACGGCGGCGGCGAGGGCCGAACGGGCGTCCTCGTCGAGGAACTCGACGGACTCGTCCAGCCCGATGAGGCTCTCGGTCCGCCCCTTGCCGATCACCCCTCCGCCCAGGGGTCCGGCCGCCTTGGTGCCCGGATCGATCTCCACGAACTTCTGGCCTCCGAGGGAGGAGCGGGAGCGGAGGCGAACGGTGGCGTCGCGCCGCACGTCGACGCCCCGGTACTGCATCTTCACCCGGGCCTCGTCCGCGTCGTAGGAGATGTCGTGGACCTGGCCCACCCGCACGCCTTTCACCCGCACGTCCATACCGGGGCGCAGGCTGGGCGGCACGAACTCGAAGGCGGCGGTGGCGTAGTCGTAGTGGCGCCCGGGAAGGCCCTTGTGGGACACGAAGGCGAAGACGAGCGAGGCGAACAGCAGGCCGGTCAGGAGCGCGCCGACCAGCTTCGGGTTGACGGGCATCTGGCGCCGGAACATCAGCCGCCCCCGAGGTGCCCGGGGGTGCGGGGGTGTCCCCCGAGGAGGTAATCGAGCAGGGCCCGTTCCTGACCGTAGGTGAGGCCCGTGGCGGAGGACGCGCCGGCCCCGGGGCCAAAGTGGCGGACGCCGAGGAGCCCGGTGAGAGCGGGCACAGCAGGCAGGGCCCGGGCCAAGGGCGCGACGGCATCGGAAGCAGAGGGATCCGGCGCCAGAGCGGGAGGCGACGGTGCGGGAGGCGACGGTGCGGGTGGCGGCGGTGCGGGTGGCGGCGGCGCGCTCGTCACCGGACTGCCCCCCACACTGCTGCCCGCCCGCGGCGCCGGGGAGAGGCCCGAGATGGCGCCGGAACCGGCGACGACGAAGATCCGTAGGTAGTGGCTCAGGCCGTCGGAGCCGGCGGTGGCCAGCGCCAGGTTGCGGACGGCGTCGAGCAGGTTGGAGAGGTCCTCGGGTTGCGCCTCCGACAGCGTGCGGCTGGAGCGGGCGACGCTCTCCACGTCGCCGCCGGCGGCGGCCAGTTCGGCCACCACCGGTCGGGCGGCGTCGATGAGCTGTCGGCTGCGGGCCAAGACCGGCTCCAGCGTGGCCAGGGCCGGGCCGGCCGCATCGGC
>CAZCVW010000333.1:0-3873 GCA_964502185.1 uncultured Burkholderiales bacterium | reverse complement strand
TCGTCGAGGGCCTCGGCCCCCGCCTCGGGCAGTTCCACGCCTCGATGGTCGAAGCTCTCTCCCAGCTCCGGCTGGCCTTCGTCCGGGCCAGCGCCGGCTAGGTGGCGTAAGAGGCAACGCTGGCCTGGCTGCGTCCGCGAACGCCGGCTACAGGGCGAACATTTCCGGGGCCGGAAACCCAGGCGCACCTAGCGGGTCCGGATCGTCGCCGCTTCCCAGCGGCCGAGCGGCCCGGGGACCACCTCGAACTCGATCTTGGCGCCGACGGGTATGTCCCGGCTGCCGTCGGCGATCTGGGTGCAGTGGAACGGATACCGCTTCCCGTCGCCGTCGCCGTCGCCGTCCTCGACCTCGACCTCGCCGAGGCCCCGCTTCACGTCGAAGGCGGTGACCGTCCCGGCCAGCCAGCGGGTCCTCATGATCCCCGGCCTAGTGGACGATCTTGGCGATCGGCAACTCGATGATGTCGGTGGCCCCGTGGTCCTTGAGCGCCGGGATCAGCGTGTTGATCTCGGACTTGGGCACCACCGTCTCCACTGCGTAGCCGCCCGCCTCACCGAACAGCTTGGACACCGTCGGCGACTTGAGGGCGGGCAGGATCTCGATCACGGCGCCGAGCTTGTCGTCGACGACGTTGAGCTTCACCAGCACCTTGCCCCGGGCTTCGAGCGTGCCCAGCAGCAGCGTGGCGATCTGCTCCATGGCGTGGCGTTTGTCCGAATCGGCGTAGGCGTCGGCGTTGGCCACCAGTTCGGTGTGGGAGGTGAGGATCGTGTCGACGATCTTCATGCCCGCCGCCCGGAGGGAGGAGCCCGTCTCGGTGAGTTCCACGATGGCGTCGACGATGTCGGGGACCTTCGCCTCCGTCGCCCCGTAGGACAGCTGGATGTCGGCGTCGATCTGGTGCTTCTCGAAGAAGCGCCGGGTGAGCTCGGGGAACTCGGTCGACACCCGCGTGCCCGGCTTGAGGTCGGCCACGGACTCGACCGGCGAGTCCGACGGGACGGCCAGCACGATCCGGACGGGGCGGGCGGTCGCCTTGGAGTAGTGGAGCTGCGCGAGGGTGACGACCTCGGAGCCGGTCTCCTCGATCCAGTCGCGCCCGGTGATGCCCAGGTCGAAGTACCCCTTGGCCACGTAGCGGGGGATCTCCTGCGGCCGCAGGATGCGCACCTCGTCGATGCGGGGGTCGTCGATGGTGGCCCGGTACTCACGGTCCGAACCGCGCTGCACGGACAGGTCGGCGTCGTGGAAGAGGGCCAGGGTGGCCTTCTCCAGCGAACCCTTGGGGAGAGCCAGTCGCAGCACTCGTTATCCCTCGCTCCCGGACGGCTTGGGCAGCCCGGACGGCTTGGGCAGCTGGCGCAGCAGGTCGGCCATCTCGATGGCGGCCACGGCCGAGTCGAAACCCTTGTTGCCCGCCTTGGTACCGGACCGCTCGATGGCCTGCTCGATCGTGTCGGTGGTGAGCACGCCGAAGATGACGGGGACCCCGGTGTCGAGGGAGGCACGGGTGGCACCGGCCGCGGCCTGGCTGCACACGTAGTCGAAGTGGGCGGTGGCCCCGCGGATCACGGCGCCGAGGCACACCACGGCGTCGAACTCCCCGGAGGCGGCGAGGCGCTTGGCGGCCAGCGGCAGCTCGAAAGCGCCGGGAACCCAGGCGACCGTGATGCCGGCGTCGTCGAGGCCGTGGCGGCGCAGCCCGGAGAGGGCGCCCTCCAGCAGCTGGCGGGTGATCGTCTCGTTGAACCGGCTCGCCACGACGGCGATGCGCAGCCCGGTGGCGTCGAGGCGCCCTTCGTAGGTGGTCACCTAAGTCTCCTGGGCCGTGAGGTCGGCTGCTTCCGGCTCGTCGTCGAACTCGAGGAGGTGTCCCATCTTCGCCTGCTTGGCCATGAGGTAGGCGCGGTTCTCGTGGTTGGGCACCGACACGAGCGGGACCCGCTCGACGATCTCGAGGTTGAACCCGGCCAGTCCGCCGTACTTGGCGGGGTTGTTGGTCATCAGCCGCATGGTCGTGATGCCGAGGTCGACCAGGATCTGGGCGCCGATACCGTACTCCCGGGAGTCGGGCGGGAAGCCGAGTTCCACGTTGGCTTCCACGGTGTCCCGGCCCTGTTCCTGGAGCTGGTAGGCCCGCAGCTTGTGGCCGAGGCCGATGCCCCGGCCTTCGTGACCGCGGAGGTAGATGACCACCCCGCGCCCCTCGTCCGCGATGCGTGAGAGCGCCAGCTGGAGCTGGGTGCCGCAGTCGCAGCGCATCGAGTCGAACACGTCACCGGTCAGGCATTCGGAGTGAACCCGCACCAGCACCTCGGGCTGGCCGGCGACGTCGCCCTTGACGAAGGCGATGTGCTCGGTGCCGTCGAGAACGGACTGGTAGGCGTAGGCGGTGAAGTCGCCGAAGAAGGGATTGGGGATCCGCGCCTCGGACACCCGCTTGATGAGCTTCTCCCGCTGCCGGCGGTAGCGCACCAGCTCGGCGATGGAGAGCATCACCAGGCCGTGCTCGGCCGAGAACCGCTCCAGCTCGGGCAGGCGGGCCATCTCGCCGGTGCCGTCGTCGTTGACGATCTCACACAGAACCCCGGCGGGATACAGGCCGGCCAGCCGGGCGAGGTCGACGCCGGCCTCGGTGTGCCCCGCCCGCTTCAGTACGCCACCTTCGCGGTAGCGCAGCGGGAAGATGTGGCCGGGGCGGTTGAAGTCCTCGTGGCCGGAGGTGGGGTCGATAAGGGCCTTGATGGTGGCGGCCCGGTCGGCGGCGGAGATGCCCGTGGTGGTGCCGTCCTTCGCGTCCACCGACACGGTGAAGGCCGTCCGCTGGGATTCGGTGTTGTCGGCCACCATCAGCGGGATGCGGAGGTCGTCGAGCCGCGGGCCGACGACCGGCATGCAGATGACCCCGCTCGTGTGGCGGACCATGAAGGCGATCGCCTCGGGGGTGATCTTCTCGGCGGCGATGATGAGATCGCCTTCGTTCTCCCGGTCGGCGTCGTCGACCACGACGACGAACTCGCCCCGGGCAATGGCGGCGATGGCGTCTTCGACGAGCGCAAAGGGCACGGGTGTCAGCCCTCCGCCAAGCCGATGTCTTGCGGGGACACCCCGCACCCCGGCGACGCCAGACGCTCCACGTACTTCGCCACCAGATCGACCTCCAAGTTCAGGGGTTCGCCCAGCCCCACGCAGCCGAGAGTGGTCACGGTAGCGGTGTGAGGAATCATGGCGAACTCGAAGCCGTCGTCACGAAGCGCAGCCACCGTGAGGCTGACGCCGTCGACGGCGATGGATCCCTTCTCGACGATGTAACGCAGCAGTTCCTTGGGCGCCCTCACCGCCACGCGGGTGGAGCCGTCGGGCAACGGCGTGCGCACGGCCAGCGTTCCGACGCCGTCGATGTGCCCTTGGACCAGGTGACCCCCGAGACGGTCGGACAGCCGGACGGGGCGTTCCAGGTTCACGGGATCGCCGGGGCGGAGGCGGCCCAACCGGGTGCGGGCCAGGGTCTCCTCGACCGCGTCACACGCCCACCAGCTCTCCCCCCACTCGACGACCGTGAGGCAGCAGCCGCAGACGGCGATCGAGGCGCCCGACACGACGTCGTCCAGGACGGTGGCCGCCTCGATCACCAGCCGGGCGCCGGTGGCGTTGGGGGTGATCGTCCTCACCCGGCCCAACTCCTCGACCAATCCGGTGAACATCAGGCCTCCCTGGGGCCCGGGGTGTCCCCGTTGTTGCCGCCCAGGCAGTCGATGCGCAGGTCCTCGCCGACGGGGCGGCTCCCGACGATGCGCCAGTGGGGGGCGTCGGCCAGGGTGGCGGGGCCCGGGCCGGCCAGGAGCGGGCGGCCCCCTTCGCCGAGGAGAC
>CAZCVW010000332.1:0-3920 GCA_964502185.1 uncultured Burkholderiales bacterium | reverse complement strand
GGCTGCCCTTGCTGGCCGGCCGGAGCGCGGCCAGGGGCGGGCTGGCGCCGGCGCCGGCGGTCGTGCAGGCCGGGTTCTTCGTCGTGGCCGGCGCCATCGCGGTCGTCATCGTGCTGTGCCGGCGTTTCGAGCAGAAACTGGGGGTTCCCGAACCGTGAGCGCCAAGAAAGCGAAGGCGGAGGCGGTCCTCGAGGTCAGCGGCCTCACCCGGCGCTACGCCACCCTGTTGGCCTTGGGCGAACTCAACCTCACCGTGCGGGCGGGGGAGTTTGTCGTCCTCGTCGGGCCCAACGGTGCCGGGAAGTCGACCCTCCTCGGCTGCGTGTCAGGCCTGCTGGACCCGACCGAGGGTGAGGTTCGGGTCGGTGGGGCGGTGGCCGGGTCGCTGCCGGCCCGGGCGGTCACGTCGTACCTGGCCGACGAGCCCGTCCTCTACGACGACCTGAGCCTGGCCGAGCACTTGGAGTACGTCGCCCGACTCCACGGCGTCGACGAGTGGGAGTCCACCGCCACCGAACTGCTGACCCGTCTCGGACTTGACGAACGGGCCGACGACCTGCCCGCCCACTTCTCCAAGGGCATGCGGCAGAAGGCGTCCATCGCGCTGGGGCTCGTCCGGCCGTTCGGGCTGCTGCTGGCCGACGAGCCCTTCGACGGCCTCGACCCACCCAGCCGGGAGGTGCTCAGCGAACTGCTCGACGGGGCCGCGGCCGGCGGAGCCGCGGTGATCGTGTCGACGCACCGCCGCGACATCGCCGAACGGGCCGATCGCTGCATCGCCCTCCACGACGGCCAGGTCACCTACGACGGTCCGGCCGACGCCTCGACCATGGGCAGCCTGCTTCCCTGACTCCGCTCGAGAACTGGGGCAGTGGACGGATCGGGTACTCTGTAGTTCAGGTGCACTACGGGAGGTGGCTATGGGCCGTCCTACCTCGTTTCGGTTGCCTGAGGAGCTCCTTGTCCGTTTGGATGAGGAGGCGGCGTCGGCGGGGACGTCGGTGACGGCCTTGGTATCGACGTTGCTGGATGAGGGTCTCCGGGCCCGGCGTTTTCCCGGGATCGTCTATCGGGACGGGCCGGCTGGCCGCCGGGCGGGGTTGGTGGGCGGCCCTGATGTGTGGGAGATCGTTCGGGATCTCCGGCGCGCGCCGGGGAAGGGTGAGCAGAAGATCAAGCGGTTGGCGGCCGACGTGGGGCTGCCGGTCGATCGGGTGAGGCTGGCGGTGAACTTCTACGCCACCTTTCCCGAGGAGATCGATGAGCGCATCGTCATGGACGAACGGGCCGGGGCGGGTGTGCGGGAGATGGTGGCGCGCCGTGAGCGGCTGCTCTCGCAGTGAGATGGCTGCTGGACGAGATGCTGCCCCCGGAGACCGCTGGGCTGCTCGTTGAGTGTGGGCATGACGCCGTGTCGGTCCGTGGCGTGGGCCTAGCCGGGGCCGCGGATGACGAGGTCTTGAGTTTCGCCACCGCCGAGGGGCGAGCTGTGGTGACCGAGAACTTCGCCGACTACTCCACGCTGCTGGAGGTGCGTCTCAGTCGCGACGAGCCCTGCGTGCCGGTCGTCTTCGTGCGAAAGTCCGATTTTCCCCGGCGTGGAGCCCTGGCCCCCCGTCTGGCGGAGTGCCTCAACCGCTGGGCCGGCGAGAATCCCGAACCGTTCATCGGCCCACACTGGCCCTAGCAACCTTTCCCCGCCGCCCCGTTTGCTCACGCCTCCGGCTTGGCGAAAGGGTTCTCGATCTTGAGGCCGGTGACCCGGCGGCCGGTTTGGAGGTCCTCGGACAGGAGCCGGTTGGCGCCGGCCCGTCGGGCCGATTCGATGATGAGGGCGTCCCAGAATGAGAGCGTGTGGCGTTCCCCGAGTTCCGAGGCGGCGAGGATGAGGACGGCGTCGATCTCGACCAGTGTCCACTCGGCGTAGGCGGCGACGATGTCCCGGGCCCGTCGGCGGGTCATCGGTGGATCGAACTTGCGGGTGGCCACGACGTAGAACTCTTGGAGCACCTGGGTGCTCAGTGCGCCGGACCGGTTGGCCCACAGGTCCTCGAGTACCGCTTGGGCGATGGGGCGGCGCACCTCTTCGGAGACGTCGTGGGCGTAGACCAGCACATTGGTGTCCACGAACACCACGTCAGTCGTGGCGGTCACCGTTCGTGGAGCTCGTCACGACTCCAGCGGCGCCGGCCGCGCGGCGCGGCCTCGGCCATCGCCTTGCGGGCCCGCCGCCACGCCTCGTCGTAGCGTTCGTCCGCCTCGACCAGCCGTTGGATCTCGTGGGCGACGAGACCGCTCACCGAGGTCCCCCGTTTGGCGGCGGCGACCTTCGCCCGGTGGATCACCTCTTCGTCGAGCTGCACCGTCAGGTTCCGGCGGGCCATAAGACCACCTCGCTGTCTGTGCGCCACAGGATATCACGTGGTGAAAGCGGCCGGGTGCCTTGGAGTACTAACCCGGCGGGGCAAGGTGCGTCAACGGCTCTTGGGCTGCCTGCCGTCCGAGCCCCCGTTGGCTGATCCGTCGGAACCTTGCCGGGAGCTGCGGGCGCGCGTCCCTTTGATCAGCCCGAACTCGAGGATCCGGTACCACTCGTCGAAGGCCTCGGCCAACGTCAGCCCGACGGCCGCGAGGAAATCTGGTTCGACGGCGCGTCGGACGGAGGTCAGGATCAGCTCGGCCGCGAGGCGCGGGTGCACCTCTTCGAAGTCTCCGGCCTCTACTCCGCCGGCGATGATGGCTTCGAGAACTTCGATCCGGCGCTCTTGGTGGTCCATGAGGATGCGATAGCCACCCGGGAAGTCCCGCAAGTCCTGCATGAAGCGTTGGGACGCGTCCTTCGTGCGGCTCTTGACGACGTGGAGGTAGCCGATCAGCTTCGCCGGCCAATCCTGGGCCGTGACGAGCTCCTTGTATCCGTTGTCCCGGAGTCGCGCCAGCCAGCGGGTCACCACCAGCTCGAACAGGTCTTCGCGACTTCCGGCCAAGCGATACAAGGTTGCTTTCGAACAGCGCAGCCGCCGTGCCAGGTCATCCGTGCTGAGGTGGAGGAAGCCCTCCGACATCATGATCGTCTCGAGGTCCTTCAACAGCCGGCGTAGCCGCGGAGAGTCCGGCAGCTGCCCGACGAGTTGCTCTTCCTCGCGCCCGTAGCCCCCAAGCCACGACTCTTCGGGCGTCTCTTCGGGCGTCGAGTTCAGAGCCGTTGTCCTCACACCTTGCCTCTCCTAGGTGAAGGGTTGACAGGCCGAATGGTACCACTTAGCCTACATCAGTACAGAAGGTACAGGACGGTTCAACGGGTCTCGAAGAGCGGCGGCGGGGGGAGTCCGACTCCGACTCCGAGCTTGCCGCTCCGGTGCCTCAGGGGAGGTTTGGTTATGGCACGGGTTCTTTTTCGCGACCTTCGCCAAGTGGGCTGCTGGTTGAAGGGCATCTCCGTCACTCTCCTAACCGACACCCCCAACCTTAGGCCCTCTCGCCGGACCAGTCCCGCTCTCTCCATTCGATTTCCCAACCAAAAAACCAACTAGCGAATTCCATCAAAGAAACGTTCGAACGAGCCAAAGAAGTGCAGCGTGCGAAACGCAGCTGCCGGAGAGGACGGTGACCATGATCAAGGGCGCATTCAGACGCTCTGTGATCATCGTAACGATGGGAGGACTGATCGCGGGGGCGTGCGGAGGTAGCGACTCTGCCCGGCGTGACGTCGCGGCGAAGGAGAACCCGAGCGACGAGCCTTCGGCGGCGGAAGCGCCGGCCGTACCCGAAGCCGGTATTCCGACGGACGAGGGCGCGGCCGCAGATCCGTCCGCCGTGACCCCGTCGGCCGGTGCGCCGGCCGCCCCCTCGGCGGCGACGGGTTCGGGCTCATCGGCCCGAACCCCCAGCGGCAGCAAGAGCACGCCCGCGGCGGGTAG
>CAZCVW010000331.1:0-3946 GCA_964502185.1 uncultured Burkholderiales bacterium | reverse complement strand
CCGGCCCGAGCCGCTCGATCCCGGCGCTCATCGCCCCCCGGGCCCGCTGGGCGGCGAGCACGTCGCGCTTGTCCATGAGCGGCACCCGCACGAGGTCGGGGAGACCGGCGAACGCCGCCGGGTCGAAGCCGGCGGCGGCGAAGCGTTCCCGGTGGAAGGGGAGCTCGGAGCCGGCGACGGCGAGCACGTCGGCCATCCGTCCGCCCCACCATTCCCGCAGCGCCTCCGGCGTGAGGCGGTCGAGGTCGTCGAAGGGTTCCGGCCCGTCGAGCTTCCGGGCGGTCACGTCCACCGGAGCCTCGGGGTGTCGGGCTCTTCCGGGCAGCCGGCGGGGACCGGCTCGGCCGGGCCGAGGTTGTAGCGGACGGCCGGGGTCGAGGTGGCGAACCGGGTGGTCACCGCCGTCTCCCCCCCGGGCAGCGCCTCGAGGTCGTAGAGCTCGCCGTCCACGTGGAACAGCCCGCAGGCCCCGCAGTCGCCGGCCAGGAGGAAGGCGGCGTCGGCCCGCAGCACCGAGCGGACGGGGATGCCCCAGCGCTCCGACCACCGGGCCAGGTCCCCCGGGAAGGGCACCCCGTCGGGCACGGTGACGGCGATCCAGCGGACGGCCTCCGCCAGGGAGACGCCCGCCATCTCGAATGCCTCGGTGAAGGGAGCGGCCACGTCGGCCCGGAGCACGATTGCGCTCGGCCCGACGACCCGGATGGCCTCGGCCATGCGGGCGGCCATGCTGCCCAGGCCGTCGTTGCAGAACATGTCGGCTCCCAGCCGGTCGGTGGCGCCCCGCCCCAGGCGGGGCAGGTAGCTGCCCGCCGACAGGAGCACGAGGGGAGACGAGCCGAACTCGAAGAAGCCAACGGTCTCGCCGGGGAGGACACCCCACCGGCGGAGCAGACGCTCGAGCGCCACCGACCAGCTCCACAGCTCGTCGCCGTCGGCGCCGACCCACACTGGCGGCTCGCTCGCTTCCAGCTGGAGGGAGAGCTCGGGGAGGCCGTCACCGGCATCTCGGGGCACACCCCCGCGCCCCCGGGCGCGCCGCCCGCCGTAGGGGTCCCCGGTGGCGGCGGCCCAGTCGCAGAGGTCGTCGAGGGTCCACGGCGTCACGACGCCGGAACCGTCGAGGCGGGCCCGGTAGAACGGTCGGTCGGCGAGGGCGGCCACGCCTACACCGTCACCCGCAGCTCCTTCGGCCCCCGCATGCTCATGTTGTCGACCGTCTCGGGGTCGCCCGCGGCCAGGGCCAGGTCCGGGACACGGGTCACGAGGGCGGTGAGCGTGACCTCCGCCTCCAGGCGGGCCAGCGGCGCCCCCAGGCAGCGGTGCACGCCGCCGCCGAAGGAGAGGTGTCGGTGCGGGCCGGCCGGCCGGCCGGGGTCGAACTCGTCGGGCCGCTCGAACACCGCCGGGTCGCGGTTGGCGGAGCCGAGCACGGACAGCACGGGAGACCCGGCCGGGATCGTGACGCCTCCGATCTCAGCGTCCTCGAGGACGGTGCGGCCCCACATCTGGATCGGGGGGTCGTAGCGCAGCGTCTCGTCGACCACGGCCCCGGCCGTCTCCGGCGCCTGGCGGAGCCGGTCCAGCTCCTTCGGGTGGCGGAGCAGGGCGAGGACGGCGTTGCCGATGAGGAGCATCGAGGTGGAGAAGCCGGCGGCGATGAGCAGCCCGGCGTTGCCCGCCACCTCGTCGTCGGTGAGCGACCGCCCGTCCTCCTCCACGGCCACCAGCGCCGAGAGGAGGTCGTCCTGCGGCTCCACCCGGCGGCGGGCGGCCAGGTCGGTGAGGAACGCCATCATCTCGGCGCTGGCCCGGTCGGCCGCCTTCACCTGATCGGGGGACGGCATCGGCTCGATGACGGCGGCGTTCTCCTCGATGAGGTTGCGGAAGCGGTCGTGGTCTCCTTCAGCGACGCCGAGCATCCCGCAGATGACGGCGATGGGGATCCGGTAGGCCACCTCGGCCATGAGGTCGAACTCCGACCGCCCGGCGGAGAGGACGCCGTCGAGCAACCGGTCGACGCGCTCCGCGATGCGCGGGCGCATGGCCTCGACGGCGCCGGCGGTGAAGGCGTTCGACACCAGCCGCCGGAGGGCGGTGTGCTCGGGCGGGTTGAGGGATAGCATCCACAGTCGCACGAAGCTCGCCGCCGGGCCGTCTCCCAGGCGCATGCTGGTCAGCTCCGGCGGCCCCATCGGGCTGCCCAGACGGGGGCTGCGGAGCGCCTCCTCGCAGTCGGCGTACCGGAACAGCCACCACATCCCGGTCTGGCCGTCATGGTGGACGGGGCACTCGTCGCGGAGCCGGGCGTAGGTGGGATACGGGTCGGCGTGGACGGCCGGATCGAACAGCGCGGTAGTCATTTGACGATCAGGAGGCCGTGCATCCCGGTGTTCTTGAGGGCGACCACGTACGGCTTGCCCGAATCGATCGACACATGTCGCCCCCTCTTCTCGCCTCCCGGCCCGGTGGGTCGCCCGAGAGCAGCGGGATCCTAGCCCTCTCTACCCCACCCCGGGCCGGAGCCCACCGGGCGTCCCGCCGGGACGTAACCTGTCCGGCCGCAGGCATCGACGAGTTCGGAGGTCGACGGGTTGGATGTCGTGTACAAGCTCGCCCTGGTCGTCCACATCTACTCGGCCATCGTGCTGGTGGGCTCGATGTTCTTCAACGCCGTCATTTTGGGCCCGGCCCTGCGGAGGATCCCGCCGGCGCAGGCGGCGACCGTGGGCGACAAGATCGGCGCCGGGCTGCGCATCGCCGGGCCGGTGACCCTGGTCCTGCTCGGGGTCACCGGCTTCATCCGCCTGCACGTCCTCAAGATCCTGCCCCACTTCTTCAGCGTCGACTTCATGACGTCGAAGTTCGGCATGCGGATCTGGCTCATGTTCATCTCCTGGTTCGTGCTGGTCGTCACCGGGACCCTGTCCCTCGCCTGGTACGAGAAGGTCCTGGCCCGCAAGCTCCCCTACACCGCCGGACTGCGGGAGCTGGAGGAGCGGCGGGCCGCCCAGGAGAAGGTGTCCGCCTGGCAGGAGCGGATGAACTACGTGAACGTGACCCTCGGGCTCCTCGCCGTGCTCGGCGGCTCGTTGCTCCGGTCGGGGCTGTAGCGGGATGGGGAAGGGCGCCCTCGGCCTGCTGTCGGCCTACTGGCCCGACCGTACGCCCCGCCACGCCCACGTCCCGCTGGAGCGGGCACCGCAGTTCACCGTCCACCGCTCGGCCAAGTCCGATCCCGAGCGCGCCGCCCTGATCACCCCCGGGCGGACCGTCTCCTTCGCCGAGCTCTCCGGGCTCGTCCGGGCGGCCGGCGCCGGGATCGCCGAGCGGGTGGGAGAGGGCGGCCGGGTGGCCGTCCTGGCCGAGGGCCCGCTGTCCCTGGCCGCCTGCGGTTTCGGGGCGCTGGAAGGCGACCGCCTCGTGTTCATGGCTTCCGGCCCGGTTGCCCCCGGCCCCCTTGGCGACTTCGCCCCCGACCTCGTGGTGGGCCCGGTGGGCACCGAGGCGCCGCCCGGCGTTCCCGTCGTCAGCCCCGAAGAGCTCATGGCCGGCGTGCCCGTCACCTTCGGCAAGGCCAACCTCCGGGCGCCCGTCCTCGTGATGCCCCGCCCCGACGGGGCCGGCGAGGTGCTGCACAACCACAAGACGCTGGTGGCCACCGCCGTCGCCTTCAGCTCGTTCTACATGTTCGAGCCCGGGGCGGAGGTCGTGCTCCTCGAGCCGCCCACCGGCTGGCTCGGTCTGGCGGTCATGCTGGCGGCCTGGCACCGGGCCACCGCGATCCGGGTGGCGTGGACGCCGGACTGGGCCGGCCACCCGGATCGTGTCGACTACCTCGCCGGGAGCTTCGAGGCGGCCGAGGCCCGCTACCTCGGCGCTACCCCGGCGCGGCGCGACGTGCGCGTCGGCGTCGGCGCCATCCTCGGGGTCGCCGGCCCGTTCA
>CAZCVW010000330.1:0-3969 GCA_964502185.1 uncultured Burkholderiales bacterium | reverse complement strand
CCGTAGGTGTTCATGTAGTACGGGAAGCGGCTGGAGCAGCCGATGCCCGACACGAACACGATGTTCTCGGGGGCCACGCCGAGGTCGGGCAGGAGGAGTTGGACGGCGGTGAGCACCGAGTAGTCACCGCAGCCAGGGCACCAGCGGACCTCCTGGTCGGACTGGAAGTCCTTCCTGGTGAGGGTGACCGTCGTGCCCGTCCCACCGTTGACCGCTACGCCATTGGGTTGGCCGTTGCTGTGTCCGTTGCTGTGTTCGTTTTCGGCGCTCATGACTCGATCAGCTCCATGATCCCGGCTTCGATCTCGGCGGCCCGGAAGGCGATGCCCTTCACCTTGTTGAGACTCACCACGTTCGTCCCGTACTCCGCCCGGATGAGGCGGGACAGCTGGCCCAGGTTCAGCTCGGGGATCAGGACCTGGTCGTAGTGGGACAGCACCTCCCCCAGGTTGGCGGGGAAGGGGTTGAGGTGGGTCAGGTGGGCGATGTCCACGGGGTAGCCCCGGGCCCGGCAGCGGTAGACCCCGGCGTGCAGCACACCCCACGTCCCGCCCCAGCCGAGGACGAGCAGCCGGGATCCCTCGACCGTGTCGACGTCGACGGGCGGGATGTCCTTGGCGATGCCGGCCACTTTGGCCGCCCGCAGTTTCGTCATCCGCTCGTGGTTTTCGGGGTCGTAGGAAATGTTCCCCGAGCCGTCTTCCTTCTCCAGACCGCCGAGCCGGTGCATCAGGCCGGGAGTGCCGGGGATGGCCCAGGGCCGGGCCAGGGTCTCCGGGTCGCGCTGGTAGGGCCAGAAGTCCTCGCCGTGGTTCAGCTCGGTGGTGAACTCGACCTTGAGGTCGGGAAGGGTGGCGAGGTCGGGGATGAGCCAGGGCTCGGAGGCGTTGGCCAGGTACCCGTCCGACAGCAGGAAGACGGGAGTGCGGTACTTGAGGGCGATCCGGGCCGCCTCGATGGCCGCGTCGAAGCACTGGCCGGGAGAGTGAGCAGCCACGATTGGGACGGGCGCCTCGCCGTGGCGGCCGTACATCACGTGGAGCAGGTCGGCCTGCTCGGTCTTGGTCGGCAGGCCGGTGGAGGGGCCACCGCGCTGGATGTCCACGATGATGAGCGGGAGCTCCATGGACAGCGCCAGGCCGATCGTCTCGGACTTGAGGTCGATGCCGGGGCCGCTGGTGGTGGTGACAGCCAGCTGGCCGGAGAAGGCGGCCCCGAGGGCGGCCCCGATACCGGCGATCTCGTCCTCGGCCTGCATCGTCCGCACGCCGAAGGCCTTGTGCTTCGACAGCTCGTGGAGGATGTCGGACGCCGGCGTGATCGGGTACGAGCCCAGGAACAGGTGGAGACCCGACTGGCGGCTGGCGGCCAGCAACCCGTAGGCGAGGGCGACGTTACCGGTGATGTTGCGGTACCGGCCCTTGGGCAGGTGGGCCGGGGCGATCTCGAAGGCGTGCTGGAAGAGCTCGGCGGTCTCGCCGAAGTTCATCCCCGCCTTGAAGGCGGCCAGGTTGGCGTCCCGCACCGTTGGCTTGCCGGCGAAGCGGGCCACGATCCAGTCGAGCACCGGCTCCGACGGCCGCGAGTACATCCACGACACGAGGCCGAGGGCGAAGAAGTTCTTGGAGCGCTCGGCGTCCCGGGACTTGGCTCCGGTCTCCTTGGCCGCTTCCAGGGTGATGGAGGTCATCGGCACCTCGAAGACCTGGAAGTTGTCGAGGGTCCCGTCTTCGAGGGGGTTGGAGGCGTAGCCCGCCTTGTCCAGGTTCCGGGTCTCGAAGGCATCCGAGTTCACGATGATCGTGGCCCCGGGAAGCATGTCCCGGAGGCAGGCCTTGAGGGCGGCCGGGTTCATGGCCACGAGCACGTTGGGCGTGTCGCCCGGCGTGGAGATGTCGTGGTCGGAGATGTGAACCTGGAAGGCCGAGACGCCGGCCACCGTCCCGGCCGGAGCCCGGATCTCAGCCGGGTAGTCCGGCATGGTGGCGAGGTCGTTACCGAAGGCGGCACTCACTTCGGTGAACCGGTCGCCGGTGAGCTGCATGCCGTCGCCGGAGTCACCGGCGAAGCGGATCACGACCCGGTCGATCGGCTCCGGCCCCCGGGAAGGTGAAAAAGTTTCTGTCAAGGGACACCTCGCCTCGTCGCGAAAAGCCGCCTCGATCATAACCCTGGGCCCGGCGGATCCCCGTACTGCAAAAGGCGGCCGGTATCCTCCCCGCGAACGGATCGATCAGGAGGATTGACGCCATGGCGCTCGGCTACGACAAGCCGCTCTACATTCTGGCCGCCGACCACCGGGGGTCCTTCCAGAAGAAGATGTTCGGCATCGCCGGCGATCCGACCCCCGAGGAGGCGGCCCGCATCATCGACGCCAAGACCGTCGTGGCCGAGGGGATGTACAAGGCCCTGGCCGAGGGGACCCAGAAGGAATCGGCCGGGATCCTCATCGACGAGCAGTTCGGGGCCGACGTCGCCCGCAAGGCCGGTGCCTCCGGCCTCCGGCTGGCCATGCCGGTGGAGAAGAGCGGCCAGGACGACTTCGACTTCGACTACGGCGACGACTTCGGCGCCCACATCGAGGCGTTCGACCCGCATTTCACCAAGGTCCTCGTCCGCTACAACCCGGACGGCGACGCGGAGATGAACAAGCGCCAGAGCGAGCGGCTCAAGCGGCTGTCCGACTGGCTCCACGAGCGGGACCGCAAGTTCCTCTTCGAACTGCTGGTCCCGGCCGAGGCGGCCCAGCTCGAAGCCGTCGGTGGCGACGCCGACCGCTACGACAGCGAGGTCCGGCCGGGCCTCATGATCCGGACCATCAAGGAGATCCAGGACTTCGGCATCGAGCCCGACATCTGGAAGATCGAGGGCATCGACCAGCGGGAGGACTGCGAGGCGATCTCCGCCCAGGTCCGCTCGGGAGGCCGCGACGGCGTGAGTTGTGTCGTCCTCGGTCGGGGCGCCAACGACGAGAAGGTGCACCACTGGCTGCGGACGGGGGCAAGTGTCCCCGGCTACATCGGGTTCGCCATCGGCCGCACCATCTGGTGGGACGCCCTGAAGGGCTACCTCGACGGCACCCTCAGCCGGGAAGCCGCCGCCGCCCAGATTTCCGGCAAGTACCGGGAGAACATCGCCGTCTACGACTCGGCGAAATAGAGCCTCGGCTCCCGGTTCCTGTCAGGTTGGCGTCAGCTGAGGGCGGCGAGCCGTTCGGCCGCGTCGACGAAGGCCGGGTCGTGCGACGAGACCCGGCGGAACAGGCTGCGGGCCGCCGGGAGGTCACCGGCCCGTTCCTGGAGATCAGCGAGGGCGTACCAGAGCCGCAGGTGATGCTCGCCCACCCGTTTGGGACTGGGCTGGGCCCGTTCCAGCAGGGCGATGGCCTCCGACAGCTTGCCCCGATCGGCTAGGGCGCCGGCCGCCACGATGCGGCCCTCGACCATGATGGCGGCACTGGGAGAAACGGCCCGGAGTTCCTCCCACAATTTGGCCACCTTGGTGTGCCGCCCCAGCGCCCGGGCGCAGTCCATGAGGACCGGGTGCTGCTCGGTCGAGCCGGTGAGGTGGGCGTAAGCCCCGAGCTCCTTCTGGGCCTGGGCCCACCGCCCCAGCCGGTATAGCCCGACGCCGAGCAGTTCCCGCACCTCGGGCGAATCGGGATGGAGCTCCCGGTGCGGCTTCAACATCCGCACCGCCTCGCGCTCGTATCCCCGGTCCAGCGCCTTGGCGGCTGCCACGATCGTGTCGGCCAAGCGCCCGGTCGGGCGCGGCGCCGGCGCCGCTCCCCCTCGCGTAGGGGTCGCCGACTTGGCCTTCTTCGCCTTCGGAGCGGGTACCACTTCAGGAAATGCGTTCGGCGGACGCCCTTCCCGCTTCACCAGCCGGAGTGAGCTCCGAGCCGGCGCCGAACCCCGGGCGACGGCGTCGCGCGCCGCGGCGCGGACCTCGGGCTCCCCCCGCCGGCCC
>CAZCVW010000329.1:0-3976 GCA_964502185.1 uncultured Burkholderiales bacterium | reverse complement strand
TGTTGTTCTTGAAGAGGTAGATCACGCCACGGATGCCCTCTTCCCGCAGGCGCTGCTCGGCGCCCAGGAGCAGGCCCTCGAGCACGCGCTCGCCGGCCTTGTCGTGGATGACGAGGTCATGGATGGAGTCGCACTCGGGCGTGGCGTACTCGGGGTGGGAACCGACATCGAGGTAGAGCCGGGCCCCGTTCTCCAAGAAGACGTTGGACGAGCGCCCCCAGGACACCACTCGCCGGAAGAGGTAGCGGGCCACCTCATCGGGGGACAGACGGCGCTGGCCCCGGAGGGTGCAGGTCACGCCGTACTCGTTCTCGAGGCCGAAGATGCGTCGCTCCACGTCACCGAGTGTACGGCCCGCCCGGGGTTTCGGGGGTTCCCCCCTACCCCAACGCCCGCCGGGAATTACTCCTGGGCGAGAAGGGCGGTGAGTTCCCCGTCGGTGATCCGGCGGAACTTGCGGCGCGGCTGGTTGCGGTCGAGGACGGCCACTTCGAGCTCGTCGGCACCGAGCGTCCGGTTGTCGGGCGCGCCCAGCACCTGGGTGCCCAGCCGGACAGCGGCGCCAAGGTCCAAGCCGGCCATGTAGCTCGACCGCATGTTGTCGGAGATGGCGTCGGCCTGGCCGCCGAGCACGGTGCACTCGTGCTCGTCCATCACCGTGCCGTCGTAGAGGATGTGGAAGAGCTCGTTGGGCTCCTCGGGCTGCTCCGACACCTGGGCGACGAGGATTTCCACCTCGTAGGGCTTCATCTCGTGGGTGAAGACCTGACCGAGCGTCTGGGCATAGGCGTTGGCCAGCGCCCGGGCGGTCACGTCCTCCCGGGAGTACGAGTAGCCCCGGAGGTCGGCGTGGCGGACCCCGGCGATCTTCAGCATCTCGAACTCGTTGTACTTGCCGACCGCGGCGAAGGCGATCCGGTCGTAGATCTCCGAGATCTTGTGGAGCGTGCCAGACGGGTTCTCGGCCACGATGGCGATCCCGTCGGCGTACTCGAGGGCGACCAGGCTGCGGCCTCGGGCGATGCCCTTCCGGGCGTAGTCGGCCCGGTCCTTCATCACCTGTTCGGGCGAGACGTAGAACGGCATGCTCATGGCCGCGGAGTCCTCGCGAGAACCTCGGTGGAGCGGGCGGCGACGTCGGCCTCGGACAGCATCACGAACCCGTTGCCGTCGATCGTGGCGACGGTGGGATAGATACCTCGGATCAGGTCGGGCCCGCCCGTGGCGGAGTCCTCGTCGGCCGCCTGGAACAACGCCAGGAGGGACAGGTCGACCGCCTCGGCCGGTTCCATCCCCGGCCGCCAGCCCGCCTTGGCCCAGTTCCGGGCGTGCACGCTGCCGGAGCCGGTGGTGGCGAAGTTGACCTCTTCGTACTTGCCGCCGGTGACGTCGTACTTGAAGACCCGCCCTTCGGACCGGCGCAGGTCGTACCCGGCGAACAGGGGCACGACCACCATGCCCTGCATAGCCATCGGCAGGTTGGCCCGGATCATCTGGCCGAGCTTGTTGGCCTTGCCCTCGAGGGAAAGCGGCTCGCCTTCGACCTTCTCGTAGTGCTCGAGCTCGGTCTGGAAGAGGCGGACCATCTCCATGGCCGGACCGGCTGCGCCGGCGATGGACACGCCTGACCAGTGGTCGGCGGCGAAGACCTTCTCGATCCGGCGGCTGGCGATCGTGTAGCCCTCGGTGGCCCGGCGGTCGCCCGCCATGACCACGCCGTCGGCGTAACGGATACAGACGATGGTGGTCCCATGCGGGATCTCGAGGCCGCTCATCGAGCCGGCGGCCGCTCCCGGGAGGGAGGTCGCCTCGGGCGCCAAGCGCCGCAACAACTCTGAGAATGAAGGCCCCGGATCAGCCCCGGAAGTAAACCAGGGAAGCGGTAGGTCGCTCATAAGGCGCGGAGCCTACACGGGCGACGCGCCGAGACCCGGTGAGGGGCCCGCTACGTCACTGTCCACCTTTTTGGACGTAATTGCGGACGAACTCCTCGGCGTTCTCTTCCAGGACCGAGTCGATTTCGTCGAGCAGCTCGTCGAGCTCCTCCTTGATCTTCTCGCCCTGACGCGCCGGGGCCTCGACCTCTGCGGTCTCCGTCTCGCGGGCCTTGGGGGCCGGCTTCTGCTTGCGTTCCCGCTCTGCCATCTCGCCCCTATTACTCCCTATCCAGACAGCCGGGCGACGAGTTCGGCCGGCGTCCTGCACTCTTCTAACAGTTCATCGACGTGGGCTCGAGTCCCTCTTAAGGGTTCCATCATTGGAATTCTTTTGAGTGGATCTGCACCTAAATCGAAGATCAGGCTGTCCCAGTTGGCCGCTACGACCGAATCGGACCACTTCGAGAGGCACCGACCCCTGAAGTAGGCCCGGGTGGTCTCGGGCGGTTCGGTCATGGCCTCGATGACCTCGGCTTCGTCGAGCAGGCGCTCGACCTTGCCGGCCTTGACCAGACGCTCGTAGAGCGACCGTTCCGGGCGGACATCGTGGTACTGCAGGTCCATGAGGGCCAGCTTAGGGTCCCCCCACTCCAGACCGTTCTTGGCGGCGTAGGCGTCGAGCAGGTTGTACTTGGTCACCCAGTCGAGAGCGCCGTCGAGCCGGCGGGGTTCGTCCTCCAGAGCCGTCAGGACCGCCTCCCAGCGGCGCAGCAGCTCCTCGCCGCCGTCATCCTCGCCGCAGGACTCGAGGCCCGTCTCGTCGGCGTACTTCTTGGCCAGGCGGAAGAACTCCCACTGGAGCTCCACGGCCGTGGCCGAGGAACCGTCGGCCAGCCCGAAGGTTTGCCGGCACGTCGGGTCGTGCGAGACCTTGCGCATGGTCGGGACGGGCGTGGCCAGCGTCAGGTCCTTGTCGATGAACCCGTCCTCGATCATCGACAGCACCACCGCCGTGGTGGCGGACTTCAGATAGGTGGCCACCTCGCAGAGGTTGGCGTCGCCTACGATCACGTGAAGCCGCCGGTACTTCTGCGGATCGGCGTGGGGCTCGTCGCGGGTGTTGATGATGGGGCGCTTCAGCGTGGTCTCGAGGCCGACCTCCTCCTCGAAGAAGTCGGACCGCTGCGAGATCTGGAACACCACGTCGGACGACCCGTGCTCGGCGCCGACCTTCCCCGCCCCGGTGAAGACCTGCCGGGTTACGAACCACGGGATGAGATGGCGCACGAGGGTCGAGAAGGGAACGCTGCGGTCGACCAGATAGTTCTCGTGGCAGCCGTACGAGTTGCCCTTGCCGTCGGAGTTGTTCTTGTAGACCACGATCTCCTGCCCCGGGGGGAGCAGGTGGGCGGCGGCCTGCATCGACCGGGCCAGGATCCGCTCCCCCGCCTTGTCGTAGCGGGTGAGCTGGAGGGCGCTCGTGCACTCCGGCGTGGAGAACTCCGGGTGGGCGTGATCGACGTAGTAGCGGGCCCCGTTGGTCAGCACGGTGTTGACCAGGTGCGTCTCCACCTCGGGGGGCGAGGCGTCTTCCCGGGCGAAGCCTCGGGCGTCACGGCCCGGTGACTCGTCCTCGAAGTCCCAACCGACCTTGCGGTGCTCCACGTAGGCATTCACGAGCAGCGACGACGCGACGACCGGGTTGCCGTCGGCTGTGCCCCGGAAGGCGATGCCGTACTCCGTCTCGATCCCGAACACCTTGAGCAGAGCCACGCGGTCAGACTACAGGCCTGAAACTCCCATGGCGTTCTAGTCGAGCCCTTGTTCGAAGCGACCTAGAGGTACTGGCCGGTCGCCACCCGCTCGATCGAGCGACCACCCTCCGCCTCCTTGCCCTTGGCGATGAGCGTGCGGATGTAGACGATCCGCTCGCCCTTCTTGCCCGAGATCTTCGCCCAGTCGTCCGGGTTGGTGGTGTTGGGCAGGTCCTCGTGCTCCTTGAACTCCTGACGGATGGAGTCGATGAGGTCTTGGGCGTTGATGCCCTTCTGCCCACCGGCGATCAGACGCTTGATGGAGAGCTTCTTCGCCCGCCGCAC
>CAZCVW010000328.1:0-4005 GCA_964502185.1 uncultured Burkholderiales bacterium | reverse complement strand
CGCCACCCCGGCCGCGGCCATGACGGCTCGGTACTCCCCGGCCACCGCGTCCGCCATCCGGGCGGCCAGAGCTCGCTCCTGGGCCCCCGAGCCGGCCTCAGCCACCCAGATGGTGGCCTCGCCGCCGTCCTCCAGCACTCCTTCGGCCAGCCATTCGAGCTGCTCCTTGGTGCGGGCGTCGAGCGGGAGGGCCACGACGCCGCCGGTCACCTGGACCACCCCCAGCCGGCGGAGCCGGCGCCACAGGGCGATGCGCGGCGTCGACGGGTTCCGAGGAAACCGGTAGACGAGAAACACCCACTTCAGACGCCCGGACACGCAGCAAGGGTATCTGAAACCACGGTTTCACACCTTCTTCCCGACCATCCTGCCGAGTTGGGCGTCCCAAGGCCGGCACAGAGCCAATCCCGACATGCGGCATGGCGTCGCTCACAGAATTCAAGTAATCACTTGAGTAGTTGTAGAGGACGACCTAGGATGAATCTTGTGGGAACCAGAGAAGCCAAGGACCGGCTCTACGGGTCGTTCGCCGAAGTCGGCCGTGCGCTGTCCAGCGGCCGCCGTCTGGAGCTCATCGATGTGCTGAGCCAGGGCGAGCGGTCCGTGGAGGAACTGGCCACAGAGCTCAGCCAGAGCGTGGCGAACACCTCGAACCACCTGCGATCCCTCGCCCATGCCGGGCTGGTCGACACCCGCCGGGAGGGTAACCGGGTGATCTACCGGCTGGCGAGCGACCGGGTCGGGGAACTCTGGGCGGCGGTGCGGGATGTCGCCGCCAGCCACGTCGCCAAGGTCGACCGCGCCGCGGCCGACTACCTGGGGGACCGAAGCGCGCTCTCCGTGATCACGCGAACCGAGTTGGCTGGCCGGCTGGGCGACCCGAACATGACCCTGCTCGACGTCCGCCCGCCCGGCGAGTTCGTCGCCGGGCACATCCCCGGAGCCCGATCCGTTCCTCCGCACGACCTGGCCGGCCGGCTCCGCCTTCCCCGGGGGAGCGAGGCGGTCGCCTACTGCCGGGGTCCCTACTGCGTGTATGCCGACGACGCCGTCCGGTACCTCCGCCGCCGGGGAGTGCGGGCCCGCCGCCTCGAGGACGGCTTCCCGGAGTGGCGCCGGACCGGACTGCCGGTGGCCGCGGGCGACGAGGCGGTGAACCCGGGAGGGACGCCGTGAAGGACGTCGTGCCGGTCACCGACGAGGGGTTGGGAAACACGTCGTGGCTGGTCGATCTCGGCGATGGGCGGGCGCTGGTCGTGGATCCGGCCCGTCACCCAGGGCCGTACCTGGCCGAAGCGGAGCGGCGGACGCTTCGCATCAGCTTCGTTGCTGAGACGCATCTCCACGCCGACTTCATCTCCGGGAGCCGAGAGCTGGCCGCCCAGGGAGCCCGCGTGCTGGCCTCGGCCGCCGGTGATCTCGCCTGGCCGCACCACGCCCTCGCCGACGGGGACGAGATCGACCTGGCCGGCCTCACCCTGCGGGCCATGGCCACCCCCGGCCACACCCCGGAGCACCTGGCCTACCTCGTCTTGGATGGCCCCCGGCCGTTGGCCGTGTTCACCGGCGGATCGCTCATCGTCGGCGCCGCCGCCCGGACGGACCTCATCGCCCCCGAACGGACCGAGGAGTTGACCCGGGCCCAGTGGCGCTCCATCCGGGAGCAACTGCTCAGCCTGCCCGACGACGTCGTCGTCTACCCCACCCACGGAGCGGGCAGCTTCTGCTCGGCGTCGGCCGGAGGCGAGCGCTGGACGACGATCGGCGCCGAGCGGGCGGCGAACCCCCTGCTGGCCGGCGACGACGAAGACGCCTTCGTCCGCCGCCTGCTCGGCGGCCTCGGAACCTATCCTCCCTACTTCCTCCGCCTCCGGGAACGCAATCGCTCGGGGCCCGCCGTGCTCGGGGCGGCCCAGCCCGGCCTGCCCCGCCTCCACGTTGACGCCGTCCGGCGCCAGATCGCCGACGGCGCCGAGCTGCTCGACGTCCGGCCGGTGCCCGCCTTCGCCGCCGGGCACGTCCCCGGCGCACTGTCGATTCCGCTCCGCCCCCAGTTCGCCTCCTGGCTGGGATGGCTCGTGCCCGAGGAGCGCCCCCTCGTCTTCGTGCTCGATGCCGACCAGGAACGCGCCGAACTCGTCCGCCAATGCCTCGGCATCGGCTACGAACACCTCTCCGGCGAACTCGAAAGAGGGACCGCGGCGTGGGAAGCGGCCGGGCTCCCCCTCGAACGCCTGGCGCTCGTCAAGGCCGCTGACGTCCGCACCCCGGCGGTACTCGACGTCCGCCAGAAGAGCGAGTACCTCGAAGGCCACCTTCCCGGAGCCATTCACATAGAACTGGGGGCACTGCCCGGGGCACTCGACGCCGTGCCCACCGGGCCTGCCGTCGTCATGTGCGGGCACGGCGAGCGGGCCACGACCGCCGCCAGCATCCTGGCCCGATCCGGCCGCTACGACATCACCGTCGCCGTCGGCGGCCCCGCCGACTGGGCGACCAGTCGAGGCACCGAGCTGGAACGGGGCGGGTGAGGGCCAATTCTGCCTCTCCTCGCCGAGCGGGTCGCGGCTTGACCGCCGAATCACGGCTGGCGGCTCGGACCACGCCCCCGCTCCCATGATCGGCCTGCTGCGGGCGAACCCCTCGTTCCGGCGGCTCTTCCTGGCCCAGGCCACGTCGAGGGCGGGCGACGCCTTCAACACCGTGGCGCTGGTCGTCCTCGTCTTCGAGCTGACCGGCTCGGGGGTCGGCGTCGCCGGGACCGTCGTCTTCGAGGTGCTGCCCTTCATCGTGCTCGGCCCGGCGGCCGGTGTGATCGCCGACCGGTTCCCTCGGCGCCGCGTGATGGTGGCGGCCGACGTTATCCGGGCCGCGCTCGCCCTGGTCCTCGTCGCGGCCCACGGGTCCGTGCCGGTCGCCTACGGGGTGGCGTTCGGACTCTCGGTCGGATCCCTGCTGTTCAACCCGGCGGCGGCGGCGGTCGTGCCCGACGTCGTCGGCGAGCGCGACCTGGTGGAGGCGAACGCCGCCCTGTGGAGTGTGGCCGTGACCATTCAGATCGTCCTCGCCCCGCTGGCCGGTTTGATCGTCGCCACGTGGGGTGTCGGTGTGGCGTTCGCCGTCAACGCCGCCTCGTACGTCGGTTCGGCCTTGTGGCTCAAGGGCCTGACCGCCGCTCGTCAGCCTCAGGGGGGCACTGCCCGCGGGTGGACTGCGGTGCGGGAGGGAACCCGGGTCGTCCGGAACAACGCCCTCCTCGCCCGGTTGGCGGTCGTGCAGGTCCTCGCCGCCCTGTCCGCCGGCGCGACCAGCGGCCTGCTCGTCGTCCTCGCCTCGGAACGGCTCGGCGTGGGTCCGTCCGGGTTCGGTCTGCTCCTCTCCGCCATCGGCATCGGTGCGGCTACCGGGCCACTCCTCCTCCGGCGCTTCATCAGACCGGGCGACAAGCGCTGGCTCTTTGGGCCCCTCGCCCTCCGGGGGGTCGTGGACCTCCTCCTGGCCGCCGTTCGCCAGCCCGTCCTGGCCGGTGGCGCCTTGACCCTCTACGGGGTCGGCACGTCCACCGGGATGGTGGCCTACCAGTCCACCGTGCAGTCGGCCGTCCCGCCGGAGATCCGGGGCCGGGTCTTCGCCCTCTATGACGTCCTCTGGAGCGCCGCGAGGCTCATCTCCCTCGGTGCCGGCGGACTCCTCGCCGACGCGCTCTCGATCCGGTCGGTCTACGTCATCGGCGGCCTGATCCTGCTCGTCGCCGCCGGGGTGGGCCTCGGTAGCGACACGACGGACCGCCGCCCCCATCGTGATCGGAGCCGGGATCCGGGGCGGTAGAATCTCTCCGTCGGGCGAGCGACGTCAGGTCGGGCAGTGGCTGGACCAGGCGAGCAGGTGGCCCGCCTGACCCGCCCAGGCCCCGAGCGTTCCCAAGACGGTGAGCGAGATGGCGGCGGCCGGGGCATAGGCCACCGCCCGCCGGACCGCCGAGGGCTGCGGCGGCTCGGCCCCGAG
>CAZCVW010000327.1:0-4020 GCA_964502185.1 uncultured Burkholderiales bacterium | reverse complement strand
CGGGCCCGGGCCGGGCGCGTGCTCCTCGCGGCGCGCGACAACCGCCGGGCGGCCGAGGCCGCCTCCGTGCCGACCACCGCGGTGGTGCTCTCCGGCTTCATGTTCTCGGGCGTCCTGGCCGGCATCGCCGGCGGACTGCACGTACTCGTCCTCCACGGCGCCCGGCTCGGCAGCTACCAACCGGTCCAGAGCCTCGAGGTCTTCTCGATGGCCGTGATCGGCGGACTGGGGTCGGTGGGCGGGGTCCTCCTCGGGGTCTTCTCGCTGCGGGCCCTGGAGCAGATGGTCTCGCCGGCCGCCCGGCTGGTGATCTCCGGGGTCGGGCTGCTGATCGTCCTGCTCGTCGTACCGGGCGGTCTCGGTCAAGCGGCCCTCCGGCTCCGGGACCGCTATCTCTCCCTGGTCGCCCGGCGCCGGGGAATCCTCGTCCCCAGCCTGGTGGCCGACCGTCGGCGCGCCCCCGACCCCGACGAAGACCATCCCGCCGACGAGGTCGACCTGTTGTCCGGAGCGCTCGGGGGCCGCCGCCAATGAATGGGCCGGTGAACGCGCCGGCCGGCCCGCTGATCTCCTGTTGCGGTCTCGACGTCTCCTACGGCCCGGTCCAGGTGCTGTTCGGGGTGGACTTCGACGTCCAGCCGGGCGAACTCGTAGCCCTCCTCGGCACCAACGGGGCGGGCAAGTCGACGCTCCTCAAAGCGATCGCCGGCCTCGTCTCGCCAACGGCCGGCAGCATCGCCTTCAACGGGGCCGACGTCACCGCCACCGGGGCGGAAGCCCTGGCCCGGGCGGGCATCGCCCTCATGCCCGGGGGCAAGGGCATCTTCCCCACCCTCACCGTGGACGAGCACCTGCGCCTGGCCGGGTGGCTGTTCCGGAGCGACCGGGAGCGGATCGCGGCGGCGCGCCGCGAGGCGCTCGAGCTCTTCCCCCGACTGGCGGAACGCCGCGACCAGCCGGCCGGCAACCTGTCCGGCGGCGAGCAGCAGATGCTGGCCCTGGCCCAGGCCTTCTTCACCCGTCCCCGACTCCTGCTGGTCGACGAGCTGTCGATGGGCCTCTCCCCCGCCGTGGTCGGGCAGCTCCTCGAGCTGGTCCGCTCCATTCACGCCTCGGGGACCACCGTCGTGGTCGTCGAGCAGTCCGTCAACGTGGCCCTGGCGCTGGCCGAGCGGGCCGTGTTCATGGAGAAGGGCGAGGTGCGCTTCACCGGCCCCACGGCCGAGCTGGTGGAACGCCCGGACCTGCTGCGCTCCGTCTTCATCCCCGGCACGACCCGGCCTGTCCCCGCTACCACTGGCCCGGGCACCACCGCCCTCCGGCCGGTCCCCACGCGGCGGCCCACGGCCGCTCCGGAGGCCACCGGCTTCGAGGACGCCCCCGTGGTGCTGGAGTGCCAGGGCGTCCTCAAGCACTTCGGGGGGATCCGGGCCGTCGACGGCGTCGACCTCGAGCTGCGCCAGGGCGAGATCCTGGGGCTCATCGGCCAGAACGGCGCCGGCAAGACCACGCTGTTCGACTGCATCTCCGGGTTCCTCCCCGTCGACGGCGGCCGCGTGATCTTCCGGGGCCACGACGTGACCGGCTGGGCCCCGCACGAACGGGCCCGCGGCGGGCTCGGCCGCTCCTTCCAGGAGGCTTTGCTTTACCCCACCCTCACGACGTGGGAGACGATCGCCGTCGCCTTCGAACGCCACCTCGGGGGCAAGGAACTGGTGGCGGCGGCCCTGCGCCTGCCGGCGTCCTACGAGGCCGAAGCGGAGCTGGCCGAGCGGGTCGAGGCGCTCATCGAGCTGATGGGCCTGGCCGCCTTCCGCGACAAGCTGCTCGGCGAGCTCTCCAGCGGTAGTCGCCGGATCGTCGAGCTCGCCTGCATCCTGGCCCAGGATCCGACGGTGGTGTTGCTCGACGAGCCCTCCGCCGGCGTGGCGCAACGCGAGACCGAAGCGCTCGGCCCGCTGTTGCGGCGGGTCCAGGCCCACACCGGCTGTTCCATGCTCGTGATCGAGCACGACATGCCGCTCATCGCCGCCGTCTCCGACGAGGTGATCGCCCTCGAGCTCGGCCAGGTCATCGCCCGGGGCACCTCCGAGGCGGTCCTGGACCACCCCCGGGTCGTCGAGTCCTACCTCGGCTCGGACGCCGCCGCCGTCTCGCGCTCCGGCCCGATCTAGCTGCTCCGGCTACACAGCGACGAGGGCGAGCGGCACCGCGAAGAGCACCGTCAGGAACAGCGCCAGCCGTTGCTTCGACGACACGGTGAAGCGGGCGATCCGCAGGGCGGCGGCTCGCACGGCCGGGAACATCAGGCCGATGAGGACGAGCGTCCAGGCGGTGACGCCGATCACCTCGGCCAGGACGACCCGGGAGGCATCGGCGTTGCCGATGAGAATCGCCGCCACCAGGGTGTCGGCCAGAGTCGTGATGTTGGCGCCGGCGATGTAGGGGAGGGCGTCCTCCCGCTTGATGTAGCCCTTGGCCACCAGAGGCACGAGCACGGTGAGGGCGACGGACACCGACAGCGTCATGAAGGCGACGGCACATCCCAGCAGGAACATCGCCCACGGCTTGGTCCACCAGTTGTTCCCGCTCCGACGTTCCAGCCGGTCCCCGGACAGATCGGGCAGCGCCTTGTCGAACACCTTGAAAGCGACGAGGAGCACGGCGAGACCGACGGGGAAGAGGCCCCAGGTCGGTACGTACTCCTTGGCCAGGACGGCCATCCACCCGAAGAGGGTGTCGGTGACCGACATCAGGCCGGGGGGAGCGGCCAGGTTGACCCCGTCGAGGGACCCGCTCCGGAGCAGCAGCCATCCCACGAGGGCGCCCGGCAGGTAGGCGAACACCGTCATGGTCAGCGACATGATCCCGATGGACAGCGGCGCCCGGCGCCCACCGCGGCGCCGGACGGCGTAGAGGGCACCCACAACGAGCACCACGAAGGAGGCGCCCAGCCGGGACCCCGTCAGCATGGTGAAGGCCTGGGACCGGTCGATGGCGCCCCCGTCGAGGAGGCTCAAGGCCGATGCGGCCACCGGGGAACCCGAGAGGACGATGCAGGCGCCGAGCCAGCCCATGCCGAGCGTGCTCCAGGCGTTGTCGGTGAACACCGAGCCTTGCAGCGTCGGGATGAGGGCCTGCGCCCCCGACTTCATGATCCCGAGCGCCCCGACGAACAGTGCCAATCCGAGGACGACCCACCCGATGCGGGCCAGCATCGCCCGCGCCCGATTTGCCCGGGCCCGGTTCGATCGCGCCGGAGGACTCTGCTGGTCGGCTTCGAGGCCGGCCTCCGGGTCCTCAACGAGCATCGTGGGAGCGATCTGAGCGGTCACGAGTCACCATTTCGGCGGGGCAAATCCGCCTCCCTGCCGGATCCAGCAGATTTTCTAGTAAAGAAGTAGAAAAGCTAGATTAAGACCACCTGGGGCGGCAAGGGGCGGTTTGTGCTCTGGCGTTCCTACCGTTCAGCCTGCCCGATAGCCTTGAGTCCTTTGAAAAAGGAGCGACCATTGGCGACCAACGACCCGGTGGTGAAGATCCGCCCGGAGGAGCGCGTGGAGGGCCACCACACCGCCGGCATGATCCGCGAGCAGGCCGTCTCCACCGACGGCATGTGGGCCGGACTGGTGCGCACGGAAGCCGGTGCCACCTCCGCCTGGCACCACCACGCCGACTACGAGACTACGATCTTCGTCGTCTCCGGCCGCCTGCGGATGGAGTCCGGCCCCGGTGGCCAGGGGGTCTTCGAAGCGGGGCCCGGAGATTTCCTCCTGGTCCCACCCCACGCTGTCCACCGCGAAGCGAACCCCGGCGCCAAGGAGAGCCACATCGTGGTCGTCCGGGCCGGCACCGGCGAAGCCGTCGTCAACGTCGACGGCCCCGCTTGACCGCCGTTCTTCCCCAGGTGATTGCGTTTGTGCGCCCCATAGCCGCAGAAACGCAACAGCCTTGCTCAGGAGCTAGAGGCGGCGAGCGGAATTGAACCGCTGTACAGGGTTTTGCAGACCCTTGGATCCG
>CAZCVW010000326.1:0-4046 GCA_964502185.1 uncultured Burkholderiales bacterium | reverse complement strand
GGTCGTCGTCGTGGTCGACGGCTCGGGCGCGGGGGCCGGGGCGGCGGTCGTCGTCGTGGTCGTCTCGGCCACGGGCGCGCCCTCGATGACCGCCGGCAGCGTCGTGTTGGTCACGGCGCCGCCCTGGCTGGCCTGCAGCGGCTTCTCCTCAGTGTCGTTGAAGGCCGCGGCGAGTAGCCCTACGCCCAGGATGACCGGGATGGAGAGTGTCAGAAGCTTGCGCATTTCCCGTCCGATTTCGCTGCGAAGGCACCTCAATGTTGGTGCAGTGTGAACGGTGACTAGTCATATGGGAAGACGGCCAAAACTCCCAGAGCGGGCAAAGCCTAAAACGAGAACGTGCAAAACCGGCGGATATGACGCGGGAAGGGGCTGCGAGTCTTGCCAGTACCCTGCGGCCGTGACCCCGTCCCTGCTCGTGGAGCTTTTTGAAGAGGCGGCTGCATCGGTGGCGGCCGCCGTGGCCCGGATCACCGCTCCGGACCGCCGGGGACGCACGGAGCGCCCCGGCCAGTACAGCCTCGACCTCGTCGCCGACGCCGCCGCCTTGCCGGTGCTCGCCCGGGCCGGGGCGGCGGTGCTTTCCGAGGAATCCGGCTGGACCGGTGACCAGGGTACGGGCTTGTGCCTCGTGCTCGACCCGGTTGACGGCTCGACCAATTGCTCCCGAGGCCTCCCGTATTGGGGCACTTCGGTGTGCGCGGTCGACGGCGACGGCCCGCTGGCGGCGTTGGTCGCCAATCACGCCACCGGGGTGGTGACCACGGCGATCAGAGGCCAGGGCGCCTGGCGGGACGGCGAGCGGCTGACGGCGGCGACGGCCGAGCGGGTGCAGGACGCCCTGGTCGTGCTGTCCGGTGAGCCGGCCCGCTTCCTGCCCTGGAAGCAGTTCCGGGCTCTCGGGTCCATCGCCCTCAGCCTGTGTGACCTGGCCGCCGGCGCCGTCGAGGGTGTCGTCGACGGGAAATCGCAGCATGCCCCGTGGGACTACCTCGGCGGTCTGCTCATCTGCGCCGAGGCCGGCGCCGTGGTGATCGACGCCCACGGCCGGTCCCTCCACGACGTGGACGAAGCCGTGCGCCGGCAACTCGTGGGCGCGGCCACGCCGGCCCTGCTCGACGAGTTGCTCGAGGCCGTACGGTGACGCTGGCGCCCGGTGACCTTGGGGAGCTGGTGCGCATCGCGGAGGCCGCCGCCCGAGTCGGCGGCGAGATCGTGGCCGAGAGCTTCGGGCGGCTGGTGGCCGGGACCGACAAGGGCTTGCCCGGCGACTATGTGAGCGAGGTCGACCTGGCCAGCGAGGCCGCCATCCGGGAGGCGCTGGCCGCCGCCGCACCGGAGATCGCCTTCTTCGGGGAGGAGGGCGGCGGCGACCTGGGGTTCGGGGTGTCCCCGGAGAGTCAGGCCCGTCTGGGCTGGGTCGTCGACCCGCTCGACGGCACCGCCAACTTCCTCCACGGCTTTCCCGTGGTGGGCGTCTCGGTGGCGCTGGTCGAGGCGGGCCGTCCGGTGGTGGGCGTGGTGCTCGCCCCGATGCTCGGCGAGACCTATACGGGCGCCCGTGGCCAGGGTGCCTACCGGGACGGCCGGCGCCTGGCGGTGGCCACCCGGCCCGTGGCGCGGGCCATCTGCGGCACCGGCTTCCCGTTCAAGATCAAGCACCGCCTGGAGCGGTACCGGCAGGTGTTCGACCGGGCCTTCGTCGCCTTCGAAGACCTGCGTCGCCCCGGGGCGGCCAGCCTCGACCTGGCCTGGAGCGCGGCCGGCGTCTTCGACGGCTTCTTCGAACTCAGTCTGGGCCCCTGGGACGTGGCCGCCGGTGCCCTGCTCGTCACCGAGGCTGGCGGCGTCGTCACGGACTGGGAGGGCGACGGGGAGGCGTGGCTGCGCAGCGGGGACATCCTGGCGGCCCCGCCCGCCGTCCACCGCGTCCTGCTGGAACTGGCGTCCCGCCCGGCCTGACTTCGGCCGGCGGGGGTCAGCGGACGAGGCGGAAGGCTTCCGGGAGCGGGCGGTGGGGGAGGCGGAGGTGGGCGACCTCGTCACCGAGGGCGCGGTAGATCCCGTCGGTGACCTCGTACATGCGCTGCTCGTTCTTCAGCGGGTCCGTGAGGCCGTTGGTGACGAAGGCGACCACCAGGCCGGCATCGGGGTCGGCCATGCCCCGGGACGACGCCATCCCGTTGTGGCCGAAGGCTCGCCGGCCGACGCCGCCGGTCAGGCTGGCCGCCACCTGGACGCCCAGGCCCCACGGGATCTTCTGGCCGGCCAAGGTGTTGTCGGGCACGCCGTGGCGGTGGACGGCCATCATCACTTCGACCGTGCGGGGCTCGAGGATGGGCGGGCCGTAGCCGAGCAGCGACTCGTAGAAGCGGCCGAGGTCGGCCGCCGGGCCCCGCAGGCCGCCGCCGGGCTCGACCTTGGCCACGTGCCAAGGCTCGTTGTGGATCCGCTCGATGTGGTACTCGCACATGCGGATCCCGTCGCCGGTGGGCACGGCCAGGGCGTGGCCCGTCCAGTGCACGGGGACGATCCGGTCGCCCAGTTCCGGCTGGTCTTTCTCGGGGATCCCGAGGCGGGAGGCGGTGATGCCGGCGGGGGCCAGGACCTCTTCGGCGACGTAGCGGTCGATCGGGCGCCCGTCCACGGCCTCGACGACGGCGCCGAGCACCTTCCAACCGGTGGAGGGGTGGTAGCCCGCCTTGGTGCCGGGCTCCCACTCCGCCGGGTGGGCGGCGATGTGGGCGATCACGTCGGAGTAGGAGAGGTCCTGGTCGAACGGCTCGTCGGTGCCGACCATGGTGAACCCGCCGGTGTGGGTGAGGACGTGGCGCAGCGTGACCCGTTCCTTGCCTGACCCCCAACCCGGGACGTACTCGGCCACCGGGTCGTCGAGCTCCAGGCGGCCCCGCTCCCAGAGCTGGAGGACGGCGGCGGTCGTGACCGGCTTGCCCGACGAGTACCACAGCATCAGGTCGTCGCCTCGGAGGGCCCGGCCGGGGGCGGATTCGCCGACGGCCGCGTCGACGAGCGGCTCGCCCCGAAGGGACACGTAGAGCTGGGCTCCGGGGTGGACGCCGGCCTGGCGTTGGTGCTCGACCAGGTCGACGAGGAAGGTGAGATCGGCGACTCCGGGCACGGCGGTCACCTTAGGGCCGCGCCATCGCCCGGCGCGAGCCGTGGGGCGTGTGGGGCGGCGAGCTGTTCTTCAAGGGCAAGGTTCTCGCCCAGAAGCGCACGCGGGGCCGGCCGCGGAAGGTGCGGCCGGCCGAAGACGGGATGCCGGCGAGCCTGACCGCGTGATGTGGTGAAGTGTGACCTGATGGACTGTGACCTGATGGACGATGGCCAGACAGCCAAGCCGGTTCTTCTCGTCTCCGCCTGCCTGATGGGCGTGGCCTGCAACCACGAGGGACGGGGTTCGTGGCGGTCGGTGGTGACCGAACTGGAGCACCACTACCGCCTCGTCCCCGTGTGCCCGGAGGTGCTGGGCGGGCTGACCACGCCGCGCCCGGCGGCGGAGATCCAGGGCGAGCGGGTCATGAACGTCGAGGGCCACGACGTCACCTCTGCCTACGAGCGGGGTGCCCGCTCGGCCGTGGAACTGGCCCACGCAATGGGGGCGGAGCGGGCCGTGCTCAAGGCCCGCAGCCCGTCGTGCGGTTCAGCGGGCGTCTACGACGGGACGTTCTCCCGGCAGTTGGTACCCGGCCAGGGTGTGACCGCCGCCGCGTTGCGGGCGGCCGGGGTCGAGGTGTGTTCCGACGAGGAGGCGGCCGCCCTCCTCAGTGCCGGTCTTCTCGGGGCGGCCGCCTCCTCGTTATTGGACGATCGGAACGATCAGAGCGAGTCGTAGGGCCGCCGGGCAGCAAAGTCGGGCGTTTCGTCCAGGTATGCCCCGCTTGGCGCACAGCCGCGAGTGGAGGTCATGGCAGGATGGTCGAGTGCCCTCCGGGGTGCCCCGGGCGCTTAGCTCAGTTGGGAGAGCGCCTCCCTTACAAGGAGGAGGTCGGCGGTTCGAGCCCGTCAGCGCCCACGCAGGTCAG
>CAZCVW010000325.1:0-4055 GCA_964502185.1 uncultured Burkholderiales bacterium | reverse complement strand
GCCTTCTACATGCTGCTGGTGCGCCCCCAGCGTCAGCGGATGGCGGCTCACCGAGCGCTCATGTCGCAGCTCGATGTCGGCGACGAGGTGATGACCATGGGGGGTCTCTTCGGCCGCATCGAACGCCTGGATGAGGACGTCGTGGCGCTGGAGGTTTCTCCCGGCACGTCCGTCCGGGTCGCCCGGTCGGCTATCTCGCGGAAGGTCGGTGTCTGAGTTGCGCCGCTATGTGATCCGGTTCGTCGCGAGCATTCTCCTGGTGCTCATCCCGTTCCTCGTGGTGCTCGCCACCGACACCTCTCCCCAACTCGGCCTCGACCTGCAGGGTGGCATCTCGGTGGTGCTCGCCCCGGTCAAGGCGACGAACCAGGACGCGTTGTCCAAGGCGGTCGAGATCATCCGGCGCCGGGTCGACGCGCTCGGGGTCGCCGAGCCGGAGGTGAGCCGGCAGGGGGACAACATAATCGTCAACCTCCCCGGGGTGGACAACCAGGACCGGGCCCGGGCCCTCGTCGGCGAGACGGCCGAGTTGAGGTTCCGGCCGGTGCTCCAGGTCCTGCCGCCGGAAGGCGAGGCGGTCACCACCACGACGACCGCCCCGCCTGCGTCGACGACCACCACGGCTCCGGGGGCCTCCAGTTCCACCACTGCCACGACCACGGGCACGACCACCCAGCGCGGGGTGGTCGCCGGCCAGACCACAACGCCAGCCACGACTGCCACCACAACGCCGGGCACCACGGCCACGACGGCGCCGGTCGCCCCCGTTGTGGGCAAGGTGGCGACGTCCAAGGAAGACGTCGCCGACCAGATCGTGGTACTGCCGGTCCGTGGGGAGAAGGGCAAGCTGGCGCCGGAGCGTCTGCGCCTCGGGCCCACCGAGGCCACCGGCGGGATCGTCCGCACCGCCTCGGCGCTCTTCGAGGGTCAGTGGACGGTCGAGCTCAAGTTCACCAAGGCTGGTACCCCCAAGTTCGACGAGATCGCCGCCAAGCTGGTGGGCCAGCAGCTCGCCATCGTGCTCGACGGAGTGGTCCAGTCGTACCCGGTCATCCGGGAGGCCAACTTCGGCGGGACGGCCAGCATCAGCGGGAGCTTCACGGAAGGCGACGCCAAGGACCTCGCCACCGTGCTGCGCTACGGCGCCCTGCCCATCGAACTCGAGGAGCAGCAGGTCCAGTCGATCTCGCCGACTCTCGGCAAGGACCAGCTCCGGTCCGGTATCGCCGCCGGTCTCTTCGGTCTCGGGCTCGTGATGCTCTACATGCTCCTCTACTACCGCCTGCTCGGCATGGTGATCTGGGCCGGCCTGGTCCTGGCCGCCGCCGCCCTCTACGCCATCACCTCCTGGCTCTCGAATGCCATCGGGCTGACGCTCACCTTGGCGGGGGTCACCGGGATCATCGTCTCGGTCGGCATCACCGTCGACTCCTACGTCGTCTACTTCGAGCGGTTGAAAGACGAGGTACGGAGCGGCAAGACCATCCGGTCCTCGCTCGACCGGGGCTTCGCCGCCTCGTTCCGGACGATCCTGGCCGCCGACTTCGTCTCGCTCATCGGCGCCGGCCTGCTGTACTTCCTGGCCGTCGGGTCGGTGCGGGGCTTCGCCTTCTTCCTGGGCCTCTCCACCCTGCTCGACATCTTCGTGGCCTACTTCTTCATGCACCCGCTCGTGACGATCCTCGGACGCAATCCGAAATTCACGCAGGCGAAGTGGCTAGGAATGGCGTCCGGGCTCGGCGCCAAGGGGGCGACGGCATGAGCTTCAAGACGCAGCTCTCCGACATCTTCAACGAGCGCACCCATTACGACTTCGTCGGCCGCAAGCGGACGTGGTTCGCCATCTCCGGGATCGCCATCCTGATCGGTGTCGTCGCCCTGTTCACCCGGGGCCTCAACTTCGGTATCGACTTCGAGGGCGGGACCGCCTGGGAGGTGAAGGCGAACCGCGACATCTCGACGGCCGCGGTCCGCGATCTTCTCACCGACGAAGGCCTGGAAAACACGGAGGTGGCCATCCTCGGCGGTGACACCGTTCGGGTGCAGGGCGTACGGGTACCCCGCCAGGAGCAGACGGCCGTGGCCGAGGCGCTGGCCGCCTACGCCCGCACCGACGTGAGCGAGGTCAGCATCACCGACGTGGGGCCGACCTGGGGCGAGGAGGTGAGCGACAAGGCGGTGCGGGCGCTGATCTTCTTCCTCATCGCCATCGCCGCCTACCTGTCGCTCCGCTTCGAACCGAAAATGGCCCTGGCCGCCCTGGCGGCCGTGGTGCACGACATCTTCATCACGGTGGCGGCCTATGCCCTCACGGGCTTCGAAGTGACCCCGGCGACGATCATCGCCTTCCTCACCATCCTCGGTTTCTCGCTCTACGACACCGTCGTCGTCTTCGACAAGGTCAAAGAGAACGTCGGGGGTATCGCCACCGGCGGCAAGGAGACCTACTCCGACGTGGTCAACCGATCCATGAACGCGGTGCTGATGCGGTCGCTGAACACGTCGGTGGTGGCGTCCCTGCCCGTCTTCTCGCTGTTGATCGTGGGCGCCTACATCTTCGGCGCCGTCACCATCCGGGACTTCGCCCTGGCCCTGACGATCGGCCTGCTGACCGGGGCTTACTCGTCGATCTTCACGGCCACGCCGATTCTGGCCATCCTCAAGGAACGCGAACCGCGCTACAAGGCTCTGCGGGAGCGCATCGCCAGCCGGGCGGCGGCCGACACGCCGGCGTCGGCTTCGGCTACGGTTTCCGGCGGGGAGCGCCCCAGGGGGGACGGGAACGAACCGGCCGAGGTCGGGGCGAATCCGTCCACCGGTCCGGTGACGCCGACCCGGTCGGGTCAGGCGCCCCGTCCCCGTCAGCAACGCCGCAAACGCAGGTAGACGCCTGACGGCGCTCTTGCCCACTCCCGGTACGCTGAGGGGGTGGAACTCGACCTCGGCAAACTGAAGGACCTGATCCGGGACATCCCGGATTTCCCCAAGCCGGGGATCGGCTACAAGGACATCACGCCGCTCCTGGCCGATCAGCACGGGTTCGCCCTCACCGTCGATGCCATCGCCGGTCACTACGCGAACCGTCCGATCGACAAGGTGGTCGGCATCGAGGCCCGCGGGTTCATCGTCGCCGCGCCGGTGGCCTACCGGCTGTCGGCCGGCTTCGTGCCCGTCCGCAAGGCGGGCAAGCTGCCGGCCAAGCTGGAGCGGGAGGAGTACGAGCTCGAGTACGGCACCGACCTCCTCGAGATCCACCACGACGGCGTCCACCCCGAGGAGCGGGTGCTGATCATCGACGACGTGCTGGCCACCGGCGGGACGGCCGCCGCCACCGCCCGCCTCGTCGAGCGCCTCGGTGGGGTGGTCGTAGGTCTGGGGTTCATCATCGAGTTGGCCCTCCTCGAGGGGCGGCGCAAGCTGCTCGGGCGCGAGCTCTGCTCGCTGCTCACCTACGAATGAGCGCCGAGTCCAAGCCGGGCCGATGGAGTCCTTGCCCGGCGCGGTCCGGCGCCGGGGGAGGTGCGAATTGAGCACTGTCGACCGCCGCATCGATCTTCGGAGCGAGGGCCGGCGAGCAGTGCTGCCCTGGCGGCGCCACCAGGTCAACTCGGAAGTCGCCTCGCTCCTGGCCGTCTACCTCGAGCGGCATCCCAAGGGCGAGACCTCCCGGATCGAGCGGGCGTTCGAACTGGCCAAGAACGCCCACAAGGACCAGGTCCGCCGGTCCGGTGATCCCTACATCTCCCACCCGCTGTCGGTCGCCCGCATCCTGGCCGGGCTCGGGCTCGACGACGTCACCATCGCCGGCGCCCTCCTGCACGACGCCGTCGAGGACACCGACGTCACGCTGGCCACGATCTCGCGCGACTTCGGTGCGGATGTCGCCGCCATCGTCGACGGGGTGACCAAGCTCGACCGGCTCCAGTTCGACACCAAAGAAGCTCAGCAGGCCGCCACCCTGCGCAAGATGCTGGTGGCCATGGCCAAGGACATCCGTGTCCTGCTCATCAAGCTGGCCGACCGCCTCCACAACATGCGGACCATCGCCGCCCTCC
>CAZCVW010000324.1:0-4063 GCA_964502185.1 uncultured Burkholderiales bacterium | reverse complement strand
CGCGGCGCGGGCTCGTGAAGAGCGCCTGTTGGCCGCCAAGCAGGAAGCCGCCGCCGCCGCCGCCGCTGCCCCGGCACCCGAGGCCGCTGCCCCTACCGCTCCGGACACATCCGAGGACGCCAATGCCTGAGATTTCCGCCAAGGACGTCGCCGCCCTGCGCAAAGCCACGGGCGCCGGGATGATGGACTGCAAGCGCGCCCTGGAGGAAAACGAGGGCGACATGGAGCGGGCCAAGACCTGGCTCCGGGAGAAGGGCATCGCCGGGGCCCAGAAGCGGGCTGGCCGGGCCGCCCAGCAGGGCGCCGTCGACGTCGTCATCGACGGCGCGGTGGGCGCGCTGGTCGAGCTCACCTGTGAGACCGACTTCGTGGCCAAGGGCGACGTCTTCAAGAACACGGTCGCCACGTTGGCGACCCAACTGGCCAAGGGCCAACTGGCCACGGGCGGCGGCGAGGACCTCGCTTCGCAGCCCTACGCCGGCGATCCGTCGCAGACGGTCGACGACCTCGTCAAGGGTATGGCCGGCACACTCGGCGAGAACATCGGCCTCGGGCGCACGGCCCGATACGTGTCCGACTCCGGCCTCGTCGAGGGGTACAAGCACCTCCAGAACGACCGCGGCACGATCGGCGTCCTCGTCGAACTGGCCGGCGTGGACGCCTCCGACCCGAAGGCCCGGGGGATCGCCCACGACATCGCCCTGCACGTCGCCTCGGCGGCGCCCCGTTATGTGACCCGCGACGAGGTGCCGGCCGACGTGATCGACGCCGAACGGCAGGTGCTCGAGAACCTGACCCGCAACGAGGGTAAGCCCGAGCAGGCCATCCCGAAGATCGTGGAAGGCCGCCTGGGCGGGTTCTACAAGGACAACGTGCTCGTCGAGCAGGGCTTCATCCGTGACCCGAAGGTGACCGTCGCCTCGCTCCTGACCGGACTGGGCCCCGACGCGAAGGTCAGCCGCTTCGTGCGGATCCGGGTCGGCGAGGACTGAGGAACGCCGAAATGGCCGAAAGCCGCTGGGGCCGGGTTGTCCTGAAGCTGTCGGGGGAAGCGTTCGCCGACCCCGCCAAGGCCTTCGGAATCGACGCCACGATCGTCCAGCAACTGGCCGAGGAAGTGGCCGACGTCCGCTCCGACCTCGGGATCGAGGTCGCCATCGTGGTCGGCGGCGGGAACATCTTCCGGGGCATGTCCGGCGCGACCCGGGGTATGGACCGGGCCGCCGCCGACAACATGGGCATGCTGGCCACCGTGATCAACGCCCTCGCCCTCCAGGACTCCCTGGAGGGCGCGGGGCAGCCGACGCGGGTTCAGACGGCCATCCACATGGCCCAGGTGGCGGAGCCCTACATCCGCCGCCGGGCGATGCGCCACCTCGAAAAGGGCCGGGTCGTCATCTTCGCCGCCGGGACCGGCAACCCGTACTTCACGACCGACACCACCGCCGCCCTGCGGGCTGCGGAGATCGGGGCGGGAGCCATCCTGAAGGGCACCCACTCGAACGTCGACGGTGTGTACTCGGCCGATCCCCGAACCCACCCGGACGCCGTCAAGCTGCAGCACGTCGAGTACATCGAGGTGCTCAAGCAGGGGCTCAAGGTCATGGACTCGACCGCCATCACCTTCTGCATGGACAACCAGCTGCCGATCGTGGTCTTCGACGTGCTCCGGCCGGGCAACATCCACCGGGTGCTCGTCGGCGATCCCATCGGCACTCTGGTCAGCTGACCCGAGAACTAGGATCGGCTCGTGATCGGGCACGTGAAGGGGGACGGGTGATCCAGGACGACGTCCTTTCGGAGTCCCGGGAAAAGATGGCCAAGGCCGTCACCCATCTCCAGGGTGAGTTCGGAGGCATCCGCACCGGGCGGGCCTCGCCCGTCTTCGTCGAGAAGCTGCGGGTGGACTACTACGGCTCCGAGGTCCCGCTCCAGCAGCTGGCCGGTTTCTCCGTACCGGACCCGCGCCTGCTGGTCATCTCGCCGTACGACAAGGGCGCCATCAAGGCCATCGAGAGAGCGATCCAGGCGTCGGATCTCGGGATCACCCCGGGCAACGACGGCACGGTGATCCGGCTCGCCTTCCCGCCGCTCACGGCCGAGCGGCGCAAGGATCTCGTCAAGGTCGTGAAGAACCGGGCGGAAGAAGCCCGCGTCGCCGTCCGGAACATCCGGCGGTCGGCCCGCCACGACCTCGAGGCCTTCGAGAAGGAGGGCGAGCTCTCCCAGGACGACCTCGACCGGGCCGAGAAGGACCTCGAGAAGCTCACCCACGAGCTCATCGCCGAGATCGACCAGATGCTGGCCCACAAGGAGCAGGAGCTCCTCGAGGTCTAGCGGCGAGCGGTCGGGCACGCGCGCTGCGGGGTCCACCGAGAATCACAGGTGTGGGGTTACGCTTCGTCGTACGAAGCGTGACGCGCCCATGGGGGGTGGCTGTGGTCGACCGCCACGATGATGAACTAGCCGAACGCCGCGCCAGCGGCGAGCGGCCCAAACGAGAGGCGGCTGCCGCAGCGGGCGCGGCGGGCGCGCTCCCCCTGGAGTGGTCGGAGCCTCCCGGCGAGGACGGGGAGACGGCCGAGGACATCCCGGTTGGTAACGCGGAGGACGTCGGGCCAGAGACCCGGGCGACCACGATCGACCTGACCGAGCGCGTCTCCCGCGACGATTTCGCGGCCTGGTCGGACGTGCTGCGACGGAGGCCGGTCGAGGCGGCCCGGATCACCTCCCATCCGTCGGCGGCCGGGGAACGGCTGCGGGCGGCGGCCGTCGCCGCGAACGCCCGCCCCAAGGAAGCGCTGGCCAAGGAAGTTTCCCGTGACGACCCGGATGAGTCCGCCCGCGTGATGCTCGACCGCCGCCGGCGCCGGGGTGGCCGGGACCGCAGTTCGGACGGAGCGCCGTCCGCTTCTCCCCGGCGGGAGGAAGCGGCGGCAAACGTCAGCCGCCTGCCCGTGTGGTCGGAGCCGGAGGGCCCGGCCGGTCCGTCGGGGTTCGGCGCTGACCTCGTCACCCGCGTCGTCACCGGGGTGGTCGTCGCCGCCGCATGCCTGCTCACCTTGAACGCCGGGCGGGCTCCGGCGGCCTGGCTGTGCGCCCTGATCATCGGGTTGGGCACGCTGGAGATGTGCACGGCCCTGCGCTCGCAGGGGTACCGGCCGGCGGTGCCGATCGCCCTGGCCGGCTCGGTCGGCCTCGTGCTCGGGGCGTACGTCAGCGGCCAGTCCGCCTATCCGCTCGTTCTCTTCCTCGTGCTCGCGGCCACGCTGTTGTGGCACCTGGCCCAGGTCGTCAGGGGACGGCCGGTGATGGGCACGGCCATGACGCTGCTGGCCTTCGGTTACGTCGGCGGCCTCGGCGGATTCGCCGGGTTGCTGCTCGGTTTCGACAACGGCGTGGGCATGCTGGTGGGCCTCGCCATCTGCACGGTCTCCTACGACGTGGTCGGCTACGCGGCGGGCCGCCGCTTCGGCCGTCGGCCGCTCACCGCCGTATCCCCCAACAAGACGGTTGAGGGGCTGTTGGCGGGGATGCTCGGCTCGATGGTCCTTTCCGTGGTGATCGTGGGTTCCATCACCCCGTGGGACCGCCTCTCGGCCCTCGCCCTCGGCGCCGCCGTGGCCGTCCTCGCCCCGCTCGGCGATCTGTGCGAGTCGATGCTCAAGCGGGACCTCGGCGTGAAGGACCTCGGCGGGATCCTGCCGGGTCACGGCGGGGTCCTCGACCGGTTCGACGCCATCCTCTTCGCCCTCCCCGCCGTGTACTACCTGGTGCGGATTCTCGAACTGAACTGACGCGTCCGGGCCGGTCGGCCGGTAGCTTGGAGGGCGTGCGGGAACTTCCCATCGGCCTGGCGGTGCTCGGCTCCACCGGGTCGGTTGGAACCCAGGCGCTCGACGTCGTGCGGGCCAACCCCGGTGAGTACCGGGTCGTGGCCCTGGCCGCCGGCCGGAACGCCGACCTCCTGGCGGAGCAGGCGGCCGAGTTCGGGGTAGCCGACGACCGGGCCCGCTGCTGCTCCGGCGACGCCGGCGCGCTGGCCGGGCTGGCCGCCCTGGCG
>CAZCVW010000323.1:0-4071 GCA_964502185.1 uncultured Burkholderiales bacterium | reverse complement strand
GGCGGGAGCCTCCGCCTCGGCTGGCGCGCCGCCTTCTTCGCCGGGTACGGGCAGGCCCAGCGCCCGCCGGCGCTCGGCGCTCCGCTGGAGCAGGTGTTCGGGTACCTCTGCCATTTCTCGCTCCTTGGAGACCTAGAGCGGCCCGGAGATACCGCCGTCTTTCCTGACCCGCCAGAAGTGGATGGCCAGGAAGATGACGACGACGAACGGGAGCATCAGCACGTGGAGGACGTACCAGCGCAGGAGTGTCTCGGTGCCGATCTCCTTGGTGCCAAGGAGCACGAAGCGCACCTGGTTCCCGAAGACGGGCGTGTAGCCCATCATGTTGGTGCCCACCGTGACGGCCCACAGCGCGAGCTGGTCCCAGGGGAGCAGGTAACCGGTGAACGACAGCAGGAGCGTGAACTGGAGGAGCATGACGCCGACCACCCAGTTGAACTCCCGCGGTGGTTTGTAGGCCCCGTGGTAGAAGACGCGGCTCATGTGCAGGAACACGGAGAGCACCATGAGGTGGGCGCCCCATCTATGCATGTTCCGCACCAGTGACCCGAAGGTCACCGCCGTCTCCAGCGTCTTGATGTCGTCCCAGGCGGCGGCGGCCGTGGGCCGGTAGAAGAACATCAGGAAGATGCCGGTGACCGTGAGCAGGATGAAGAGGAAGAACGACAGGCCGCCCAGGCACAGGGTGTAGGAGACCTTGACGGCGTGGCGCTTGACCTTCACCGGGTGAAGGTGGTACAGCACGCTGTTCATGATGACGTAGGACCGGTTCCTGGGGCTATCGGTGTAGCCCTTGCGGAAGAACGACCCCGGCCTGAAGATCGAGCCCCACGCCTGGGAGCCCTTCATCTTCTCGCCGGCCTCGAGCATTTTGCCCTTTAGGCCGTCTCCGTTACCGTTCGCCACCCCGAAGCCTCCTTACAAGCCGGGCCTGCGTCAGAACCGTACCCCGTAGGCATATCCGTGCCTGCTGTCGCGCTGGTGCGGGTCTCCGGCGCTCTGGCCGGAGATGGTCTTGCCGAGAATGATCACTCCGGTCGGGCACCGATCGACGCAGAGCGCACAGCGGGTGCAGACGTCCTCGTCGACCACGAAGAAGACGTGGTCGCCCGGGTCGTCGCCCGGCTTCTCGGTGTTGACCGAGTCCTCGATGGCATCCACCGAGAGCATGTGGATGCACTTCCACGGGCAGATGTCGACGCAACCCTCGCACAGGATGCACTCGGCCTGGTCGATGTGGAGGAACTGCTTCGGCTTGACGGCCGAGGCGAGCCAGGCGGGATCGACCTCCTGCAGCTGGTAGGAGGAGGCGAACTCCGGCATCGGCGGATTGGCATCGGTCTTGCCCACGTCAGTCCTTCTTCGTCACCGGGCGGGAGAAGGCGGAGGTTCCGGCCGGGGCGGCGGTGGCGACCGCCGCCGTCTTGGGCTTGGCCTGCCCCCGCTTCTGCCACATCCCCCAGGTGACGACGTTGGCGCCCAGGAACACGATGTAGATCGTCGAGGCCACGACGTCCCGCAGCGCCCGTCCGGAGATGTCGATGGCGTAGGTGTCGAGCAGGATCTTGTCCTCGCGCAGCCCCAGGCCCGAGTCGGCCCAGGTCAGCCACTCGTGGGGCACGACCCCGTAGCAAAGGATGAACATGGCGAACACACCCATGGCCCCGGCCATGCACTGGGCCCAGGTGGCGGGTTGCTCAGGCTTGGGGCGACGCAGCAGCACGGCGAACGCGACGAAGCCGAGGGAGGTTAAGACCAGAGCGGCCAAAAGCCGAGTCATCGAGCCCTCCTCGTGAAAGTTTGCACAAACTGAAGTCTACAGGAGCCGTCCCAGAACCAATTGGTGGCACCACTTGGGTGGCCCAACCGATCCGATGCGGCACCCCGGAAGCACGAGCACGATACCGGGCCGGGGGGCGGGGAGTTCGAAACGCCAGGGCCGCGCGATGATGCCGACGTGCCCGAACAGAAAGCAGCCCGCTGGGATGTCGTGATCGTAGGTGGCGGGCCCTCCGGCTCCGCCGCCGCCTACTGGCTCGCCGAAGCGGGCCATCGTGTTCTGGTGGTTGAGAAGTCGCGCTTCCCGAGGGACAAGACCTGCGGCGACGGGCTCACCCCGCGGGCCGTCCGCCAGCTCCACGATATGGGCCTGGCCGATCCGCTCCGCGACTTCCACCGGTTCGGCGGGCTGCGTTCGATTGCTCATGGCATGACCCTCGAGCTCGAGTGGCCCTCCCACCCCGATTTCCCCCCATACGGGTATGTCGTACCCCGGCGCCACCTCGACGAGCTGGTGGCCAACCAGGCGGTGAAGGCCGGCGCCACCCTGTGGCCGGCCACCGAGGCCACCGCTCCGGTGGTGGAAAACGGCCTCGTCGTCGGTCTGGTGGCCAAGCGCAAGGAGACCGGGACCCCAGAAACCGGCAGCACCGAAGAGGTGCGGGCCCGGTACCTGCTGGTGGCCGACGGGGCGAACTCCCGGTTCGGGCGGGCTCTGGGGACGACCCGGGCCCGCCGCTACCCCCTCGGCATGGCCATCCGCGGCTACTTCCACTCGCCCCTGCACGACGAGCCCTGGATCGAGAGCCACCTGGACCTGCGCGACCGGAAGGGGGACGCCCTCCCGGGCTACGGCTGGATCTTCCCCGTCGGGGACGGGACCGTGAACGTGGGCGTCGGCCTGCTCTCCACCTTCCGGGACTGGAAGTCGGTGAACACGTCGCACCTCATGGACGCCTTCGTCGAGATGGCGCCGGCCCGGTGGGGGATCTCGCCGGAGACCGCCGTCTGCGCGCCAACCGGCGGGCGCCTCCCCATGGGCAACTCGGTGGAGCCCGCCGCCGGGCCCACCTGGCTGACGGCCGGCGACGCGGGCGGCTCGATCAACCCGTTCAACGGTGAGGGCATCGCCTACGCCTACGAGACGGGCCGGATGGCCGCCGAGGCCCTCGACGCGGCCCTGCGGACGGGCGACGGGCTCGCGCTGCAGCGCTACCCGCAGCGCCTCGAGGAGGTCTACGGCCTGTACTTCCGGGTGGCGAGGGCGTTCGTCCGGGCCATCGGCAACCCGGTTGTGATGTCGCAGCTGACCCGGGTCGGCATGCACTCCCACACGCTCATGGAGTGGATCCTCCGGATCATGTCCAACCTGCTCCGGCCGGACGAGATCGGACCGGCGGAGGCCGCCTACAAGGTGGTCGAGCGGCTCGTGGCGATCGGACCGGAACCGTAAGCCCAGAGACAGGTGGCCGGCACGCGCTGTGACTGGTGCGCGACCCCCGCGTCGCGGGAAGTAGCCTCAGCGACGAATGACGGCCTACCTCCCGATCCTGGTGATGCTCGTGCTGACGACGCTGTTCGTCGCCGGATCCTGCGCGGCTTCGACGCTGCTCGCCCCCAAGCGGCCGACGTCGGCCAAGCTGGCGCCGTACGAGTGCGGCATCGTCCCGGAGACCGAGCCGGACGAGCGGTTCCCGGTCAAGTTCTACCTCGTGGCGATGGTGTTCATCGTCTTCGACATCGAGCTGGTTTTTCTGTATCCCTGGGCCGTGGTCTTCCGGCGGCTGGAGATCTTCGGCCTCGTCGAGATGGCCCTGTTCCTCCTGGCTGTGGTCGTGGCCTACGCCTACGTGCTGTCCTCCGGTGCGCTGGATTGGGGTCCGGGTCGACGCATGGCTGACCGGGTGGTCGGCCCCGTGTTGCGGGCGTCGTCATGGACGGGAACGGGAGCGGCCAAGCCGATGCCGCGTCAGGATCCTGGAGAAGCCGCCTGATGGGTCTCGAGCAGCTGAACCAGAACTTCCTGACCACCCGGATCGAGGACCTGGTGAAGTGGGCCCGGCGGAACTCCGTCTGGCCGGCCACCTTCGGCCTGGCCTGCTGCGCCATCGAGATGATGGCCACGGGAGCCGCCCACTACGACCTCTCCCGCTTCGGGATGGAGGTGTTCCGGGCGAGCCCCCGCCAGGCCGACCTGATGATCGTGGCCGGCCGGGTCAGCCAGAAGATGGCTCCGGTGCTGCGCCAGATCTACGACCAGATGGCCAACCCGAAGTGGGTGCTGTCGATGGG
>CAZCVW010000322.1:0-4076 GCA_964502185.1 uncultured Burkholderiales bacterium | reverse complement strand
CCGGTGCCCGCCCCTTGGCCCTGGCCCGGCGCCGGGACCTCGGGCTCCTTCAACCGCGTCACCCGGTGCACCGCCACCGGCCGCTGGAATCCCCGGAGGGCGAAGTCGCCGGCCGGCTCGGTGAGGGCGACCTGTTCCACCGCCAACCGGACCCGCTCGCTGATGAGGATCTCGCCCGGCGCGGCCTCGTCACAGAGCCGGGCCGCGAGGTTGGCCACGCTGCCCACCACCGTGTAGTCATAGCGGCCGTCGAAGCCGACCTCCCCGAGGGTGGCGAAGCCGTAGGCGACGCCGACGCCGAAACCGAGTCCGTGTCCGAGGAGGCCCCAGGCCTGAACCCGCTCGGCGGTCACCTCCTGCATCGCCAGCGCCAAGCGCACTGCCGCCTCAGATGGGTTCGGGCAGGGCAGCGGGTCGTTGAAGAAGACCATGAGCCCGTCGCCGGCGAAGAATCCGACAGTGGCCTCGAAGCGATTGATCACGGGCCCGACCGCCTCGTGGAACTCGGCGAGAACCGCCATCACCTCCTCGGGCTCGGACCGCTCGGAGAAGCCGGTGAACCCGCGCAGGTCGCAGAAGAGCACCGCCACCTCCCGGCGGTGGCTTCGTGTGACGGTGTCGTCCGCCGAGGACACCAACAGGTCGGCCACTTGGGGCGACAGGTAGCGCCGGAGCCGGCCGAGGCGCTCGAGTTCTCCTACCTGCTCCGCGACCCGGGCCGCGAGCGTCCGGTTCCAGTCCGCCAGTTCGGCGGCCTGGGCCTCGACGACGTCGTGGTACTCCTTCACCCGCAACAGGGATCGGACCCGGGCCAGGAGCTCGGCCTGGTCGAAGGGCTTGGTGACGAAGTCGTCTGCTCCGGACTCGAGAGCCTGGAGCTTCTCCGCGCTCCCACTCGCCGTCACCATGACGACGGGCAGCGCGGCGGTCGTCGGGTCGTCGCGCAGCCGCCGGCACACCTCGTGGCCGTTCATGCCGGGCATGAGGAGGTCGAGGAGGATGAGGTCGGGATGTTCGGTGGCCACCAGTTCCAGCGCCGCGGCCCCGCTGCTAGCGGAGAGCACCTCGTAGCCGCGGGGCAGCAGCACGGCCTCCAGCAGCCGGACGTTGGCCGGGGTGTCGTCCACCACCAGGATGCGGGCCGGCTGGTTCACGGGCGCTCGCAGTACCGGCGAACCTGGTCGGGAAAGTGGTGGATGTCGATCGGCTTCGACACGTAGCCATCGAACCCGGCGGCGAGCAGCCTCTCCTGGTCGGCGGCCATGGCGAAGGCGGTGACGGCCACCACCGGGATCTCGGCCGTCGCCGGCGACGCGCGGAGCTTGCCGAGGGCGGTGATCCCATCCATGTCGGGCAGCTGGATGTCCATGAGCACGAGCGCCGGCCGGTGCTGCTCGGCCAGTGCGATCCCCTCGGTTGCGTTGTGGGCCTCCAGCGTGCGGAACCCTTTGTATTGGAGGAGGTCGCGAGCCAGCTTCAGGTTCTTCTCGTTGTCCTCCACGATGAGAATCAGCTCGCCGGCCATGGCCACCCCGCCAGCTCGCGGTCGTACTGCGCCACCGGCGCCACCGGCGCCGTCTGGCGGACGGGCAGCGTGAAGGTGAACGTGCTCCCCGCTCCCGGCTCGCTCTCCACCCACAACTCTCCTCCGTGGAGGGCCACGAAGCTGCGGGCCAGGGCTAGCCCGAGGCCGGACCCTTCCCGCTGTCCCGCCTGCTGGAACTCCTCGAAGATCCGACTCTGGTCGGCGGCGTCGATCCCGATACCGGTGTCGGCTACCTGCACCTGGACCGAGCCGGCCACCAGGCGGGCACTTAGGTGGACCCCTCCACCGTCGGGGGTGAATTTGACCGCGTTGGAGAGCAGGTTGAAGACGGCTTGCTTCACCTTGCGCTCGTCGGCCTCGACCTCGGCGACCCCGGGGGCGACGTCGAGCTCGAGGGCGATTCCGTGGCTGGTGGCCCGCTCTCGCACCATGGTGACGCCGCTTTCCAGCACCGCCGGGAGCGAGAAGGTCGTGAGGTCGAGCTCCATCTTGCCGGCCTCGACCTTGGCCAGGTCGAGGATGTCGTTGATCAACAGGAGCAGGTGGCGCCCAGAGGACAAGATGTCGGAGAGATAGTCGGCCTGGCGCTCGTTGAGGGGCCCGAACATCTGCTCCAGCAGCACGTCGGAGAATCCGATGATGGCGTTGAGCGGCGTCCGCAGTTCGTGGCTCATGTTGGCCAGGAACTCCGACTTGTGGCGGCTGGCAGCCTCCAGGTCGGCATACAGCCGGCCCAGCTCGTCGTTCATGCGGTTGAGGTTCGCGGCAAGTGCGCCCAGCTCGTCCCGGTTGGCGACCTCGACCCGTCCCGAGAAGTCGCCTCCGGCCAGCTCGCCCAAGCGGCGGTCCATCTCCTTGACGGGTCCGATGATCGACCAGGAGATCGCGAAGCCCAGGAGGAGGGCGAGGCCCACGCCGCCGAGGGCGACGGCGATGAAGACCCGCCTGGAGTGCCGGTAGGCGCGCTCGTTCTCGCCAACGAGGTTGGCGATGTCCGCCTCCGCCTTGTTCACCAGCTGGTTGGTGAGACGCTCGAGCTGGTCGGCGAGGGGCTTGGCCCGGGTGCGCTGGGCCTCCAGGCCCTCGGCCACCTTCCCCTGGCGCTCGAGTTCGAGCCCTTCCGTCATCACGCCCAGGAATTCGTCGTAGCGGGCCTGGATGTTTCCCAACAGCTCACCTTCGTCGCGGCCCACGAACGCCACCCGGCTGAAGTCGTAGGACTGGTTGAGCTGGCGCAGAGCGGCTTCGAGCGCCGCGGGGTCAGGGTCCGAGAAGGCGGCCGCGCCGGTGTAGAGCTTCAAGTTGGTGTCGCTCTGGAGCTGACGGTAAACCGAGACCTTGCGCTGGAGGCCTTCCAAGCTTTCGGTGCGGGCGTGGGCCTGGCCCAGGGCGTGCACGCCGATGGCTCCGACGGTAACGAGCACCGTCACGACCGCCCCGAAGGCGACCACCAGCTTGCTGCGGATGGGTACGGGGACGCGGGCGACGAGACGCAGCAGGCCGCTGGGCGACGCCCGCCCGGAACCAACCCTGACGCCGATGACGCTAGGCCTGCTTCAGCTCGGCCAGGTACCGGAAGTCGGTTCCCCGTTCGATGATCTGCTCGGGGGTGCTCTTTATGAACCCGGCCTCCTTCAGGCGCAAGGCGTAGAAGCGGATCGTGTCAGTCGGGTCGTACTCCCGCCAGACGTTGTAGGGGATCTCTTTGAGGTTCTCGACGGCGTACTCGTAGTTGTCGGTGAAGCCGCCGTCGACCATGACTCGAGCAGCCCGCTCCGGATCCTTGGCGGTCACGTCGGCCCCCCGGTACAGGGCCCGGAGCGCCCGTTTGGTCGCGACCGGGTGCTTCTCCATCCAGCTCCGGTTGACGTTGGCCGTGCAGCAGTAGTAGTCGGACCAGGGCCGGTCGGCCATCGAGTCGACGACGACACGGCCGGTTCCCTTGGCCCGCAACTGCTGGGAGCCGGGCGGGAAGGCGACCAAGCCGTCGACCTGGCCGGAAGAGAGAAGCCGGACGCCTTCGGCGGGCGGGTGGTTCACCAGCTTGACGTCTCTGCGCAGGTCGATACCGACGTTGGCCAAGGTCATGGCCATGAACAGGCCGTCGGGGCCGGTGGGGCCGCTGACGGAGATGGTCTTGCCCTTGAAGTCGGTGATCGACTTGATGTTGGCCGTCCCGAAGACCTGCCAGCAGCCCACGTGGACCCCGCCCAACATGACGATGGGCTGACCAGCGTCGATCGGGACCATCATCTGGGCGGCGAAACTCATGGTGAAATCGACGTCTCCCGATCCCAGGCTGGAGGCGATGGCGGTGGCCGGGATCTTCTTGTACTGGATGTCGGTGAAGCCTTCCTCCCGTAGGAAGGGCTCGGCCACCGCCTGGGCGGCGATGCAGGACGTGGGAAAGACGTTGATCAGGCGGATGGTGGTCGTCTCGGGCGGAGGGTCTTGCTCCGGTTTCCTCCCCGCCGCCGACCGCTCCCCCTTGTCCCCCGAGGCGCAGGCTGGCAGCAGGCTGCCGGTCGCG
>CAZCVW010000321.1:0-4076 GCA_964502185.1 uncultured Burkholderiales bacterium | reverse complement strand
CCCGGGGGAAGAACACGCACGAGGCGGCCAGGAGGACCCCGTAGATGATGAACCGACCCGAGCCGGCGCTCACGAAGTTGCTCACGACGTCGGGCAGGACGCCCGTCTCCGCCCGACCCCGGAGCCACTCGGGCAGGTAGGTGAGGAACATTCCGCCCGCCACCGGCCCGAGGAACGTGCGCGACCCACCGACCAGCACGAACGACAGGTAGGCGATGGAGGCGTCGAAGGATCCCTGTCTCGGGTTCCAGGTGTTGAGCAGGTGTGCGGCCACGACCCCGGCCAGGCCGGCCAGGACCCCGCCGAGCACGAAGGCCGTGAGCTTCACCCGCGTGGTGTCGACCCCCACGGCCGCGGCCGCGAGCTCGTCCTCCCGGATGGCCACGAAGGCGCGCCCGGCCCGCACCTTCTCCAGCCGCCAGGTGAACAGCGCGGCCACGAGAAGCAGCGGCAGGGCGACCCACAGGTAGGCGATCTCGCTGCTGAAGGGTTGCGGGATCTGGAAGATGCCGGTGGCGCCGTTGGTGATCCCGACGTTGAGCGCGGCGACATAAAGGATCTGCACGAAGGCGATGGTGGCCAGGGCGAGGTAGATGCCGGATAGGCGCAGGGCCGTCAGCCCGACGACGAAGGCGAGCAGGCCGCACAGCACCCCGGCCGCCCCGAGCTCGACCAGGACGAGGACGACCGGGTAGCTGCCGTCCACGTCGAACGTTTTCGTAGAGAGGACGGCGGCCACGTAGCCGCCCACCGAGTAAAAACCGGGGCTGGCCAGCGACAGCTGTCCGGCGAGCAGGGGCAGGTAGAGCGACAGCGCCAGCAGCGCGCCGAGCACCATGGTGACGATGACGAAGGGGGCGATCCCGAAGATCGCCCCGCTGGACGACTGGGCGAGGACCACCTCAGACCTTCTGCACCGGGGCCCGCCCGAGGAGCCCCTGGGGACGGAGGAGGAGGGCGGCGAGGAGGACGGCGAACGGCACCGCGTCCTTCCAGGCGCTGAGGTTGGCCGGCATGAGGACCTCGGCCAGGCCGAGAACGAGCCCGCCGACCACCGCCCCGGGGATGTCGCCGAGGCCACCGAGGACGATGACGGCCAGACCCTTCAGGCCGAAGGTGACACCGAAGTCGAACCGGAGACCGAACGAGAGGCCGATGAGCGACCCGGCCACGCCGCCGAGGAAGCCGGAGAGGAAGAAGGACAGTCGGATCAGCCGGTCGGTGTCGATGCCGAGCAGCTGGGCGGTGGTGGCGTCCTCGGCCACGGCCCGGAGCCCCTTGCCCGTCCGGGTTTTGGTGATGAGCAGGGTCAGCCCCGTCACCATCACCATCGACACGACGAAGATCACGATCTGCACCGTGCGGACCCGGATCGGGGACGCGTCGGTGCCGAGGTTGTACGAGGCGGGCAGGCCGCCCAGGGCGTCGCCGTAGCTGTAGTTGTCCGCCCCGAAGAGGTACTGGACCAGGTTGACGAGCGCCACCGACACGCCGAGCGAGGAAACCAGGGTGAGGAGGGGGTCGGCGCCCCGCTGGCGGAGGGGCCGGAAGGCGACTCGCTCCACGAGGACCCCGAGGAGGCCGGCGGCCAGCGCCCCGCCGACCAGGGCGAGCCAAAACGGGAGGTCGGCGGAGAGTTGGGCGTTGGCCAGCTCTCCCTGGGAGCCGAAGCGCGAGCCGGTGAGTGCGTAGGTGACGTAGGCGCCGACGATGAAGATGGCCCCGTGGGCGAAGTTGATCACCCGCAGGATGGAGAAAACGAGGGTGTAGCCGAGGGCGAAGAGGGCGTAGACACTGCCGATGGCGATGCCGTTCAGCAGCTTCTGGATGAGCTCGGCCACGGCTCGGCAGTATCCCGGTCTAGCTCACGAAGGTGAACTCGCCGCTGGTCCCGTCCGCCGCCATCTTGATCTGGGCGACGTAGAACTTCTCCTGGATGATCTCACCCTCCGGGTCGAAGGATATCGCTCCGAGCGGTGTCGAGTACTTGAGCCCGAGCAGGGTGGTGTTCAGGTCCGTCCGCAGCGTCTTCAGATCGAGGGAGTCGAGCTTCTTCTGGTCGTCGAGGGCCTTGAGCGCCTCCACGAACACCTGCACGCCGGTGAAGGTCTGGGCGGTGAACTGGGGCGGCTGCTTGTTCTGCTTCTTCTTGTAGGCCGCCAGGAACGCCTGGTTGACCTCGTTGTCGGTGGCGGGGCTGTAGGCCTGGGCGATGAGCACCCCGTCGCAGTGCTTCCCGCACACCGGGAACATGTTCGTCGTGTTCAGCCCGTTGCCCCCGATGATGAGGCCCTTGTAGCCGAGTTCCCGGAGCTGCTTCACGAGGTTGCCGCCGTCGGCCGCGAGCCCGGAGATGATGATGAGCTCCGGTTTCCGGCCCAGCATGTTGTTGGCCTGGGTGGTGAAGTCCGTGTCGGTCGTCTGGAACGTCTGGACCGGGGCGAGGGTCAGCCCTTTGGCCTTCACCGTCTCCTGGAAGGTGCCCGTCTCCGACTTCGAGAACTCGTCGTTGATGGCGTAGGCCACCGCCACCGTCTTGATGGCCGGGTTGACCCTGAGCGCCTGCTCGACGGCCAGCGGGGCGACCACGGCAACGGGGGCGGAGACCCGGGAGATGTAGTGCCCGAGCTGGGGGATGCCCTTGGCCGTGTTCGACGGGGCGATCACGGGAACGCCGGCCTGTTCCGCCCGGGGGTCGGCCGCCTTGGCCTGTTGGGACAGGGTCGGGCCGACGATACCCACGACGCCGGCGTCGATGAGCGCCTGGAAGGCGTTGATGGCGCCCTGTTCGTCGCCGCCGGTGTCCTGGCGGACGAGCTTGATCGGCCGGCCGTTCACGCCACCCCGCTCGTTGAAGAAGGCCTCGGCGATCTGGGCGCCGATGACCTCCTCCTGTCCGAGGAGCGCCACGTTGGAGGTCTCGGCCACGGCGATGCCGATCGGGATCGGGTCGCCCTTCAGATCGCTGCCTCCCCCTCCGGCGCCGGAGGTCTCGGTGACGGCGGCGTCTTCCTTCGAATCGGAGGACGTGCCGCACGCTCCGACGAGCAGCAGACCCGCCAGAGCGAAGACGAGATGGGCAGAGCGGCGAACCATGGCGATTCCCCCTTGTTCGCGCACTGGGTGACGGCTCCATCACCGTAGTTGACCTGCGGTCGGATGGTCAGGTTCCCTCTACAAACCGGGGCGGTGGCCCCGGCTTCGTCACGCGCCGTGCTGTTACATTCCCGGGGTGCGGGTTGCCCCCGCATGAAGACGGCGCTCGGGGGAAGGATGCCAAAGCTTCACCTTGTCGGAACCACACCCGACAACAAGGGACTCGTGCTCAGCGAGCACAGCCGCTCCAAGCGGGGCGATCTCGTCCTCGAGATCGATGACCGGCTTCTCGACACGATCGAGCGGGCTCAGCGGCAACGCCAGCGGGAGGAAGGGCGCGCCCTGGAATCCGCCGCCCTGCCGACCCGGCGTGAGCCCTCCGAGGCCGACTCCGGCAGTGGCCGGCTGTCTCCCCGGGAGATCCAGCACCGCCTCCGCATGGGCGAGTCGGTGGCTTCCATCGCCAAGGACTCGGGCATGGAGGAGGCCTGGATCGAGCGGTTCGCCCCGCCGGTGTTCGCCGAGCAGGAGCGGATCGTCGACCGGGCCCGGACGTTGACGTTCACCAGGCCGAGGGTCGGCCCGTCCGCCCTGGCGCTGGGCCAGGCGGTGGCCGCCAACGCCCTCGAGCGCGGTGTTCCCCTCACCCTGGACGACATCGAGACGGCCTGGCGCGCCTTCCAGCGCCCCGACGGCACGTGGTGCGTGACGTTCTCCTACTCCTTCCGGGGCCGGCGCCAGACGGCTGAGTGGGACATCGACGTCGCCGCCGGTGTGCTGGCCGCCCGCAACAAACTCGCCTCCGAACTCGCCTACCGGGAGTCGAGCCGGGTTGCGCCCCGGCCGCGGCCCGCCCCCAAGCCGGCCGTGAGAGCGGCCAAGGCCCCGGCCGCTCCGGCCAAGAAGCCGGCCCCGGTCGTCGACGAGGGGTTGCAGACCCTGCCGGGGACCACCCCCCTCACGGCCGCGGGAGTCACCGG
>CAZCVW010000320.1:0-4087 GCA_964502185.1 uncultured Burkholderiales bacterium | reverse complement strand
CGGTGTCGACGGTCAGGCGCCCGCCGGTCGCGAGGCCGAGCCCGGCCGCCACCCAGGCCAGACAGCGCAGGCCGTTCCCGCTGATCTCGGCCAGTCCGCCGTCGGCGTTGCTGAGCTCCATCGTGCAGTCGGCGCCGTCGCGACCCGCCAGGACGCGGATCAGACCGTCCGCGCCAACGCCGAGGCGGCGGTCGCACAACAGGGCGATCTGGGCGGCCGGAAACGACGGCCGGCCGGCCGGGCCGAAACGTCCGTCGAGGTCGGCGAGGACGAGGAAGTCGTTCCCCGTGGCCTGGAGTTTGGAGAGGTGCAGGCCAGATGGTGAAGTCCTGTCGGTCATGGTGAGTCCCACGTTGCCAGAAGGGCGGGAAGGAGAGCGAGCGGATTAGCGGGGGCGCCCAGCCAGGTGATGCGGGCGTCCCGGCGGAACCACATGCGCTGGCGCCGGGCCAGGCCCCGGGTCCGTTCCACCGCCCGGCGCAGCCCGGTCTCCAAGGTGGTCGCCCCCTCGAGGTGTTCGAGGATCTCCTTGTAGCCGATGGCCTGCCGGGCCGTGCGGGACAGCCCGCCGGGCCGGGCCGACAATGCCGCCACCTCCTCGACCAGGCCGTTGCCGGTCATGGTGGCGAAGCGTTTCTCGATGCGCGCCGCGGTGACCGCCCGGGGCAGCCAGATCCCGGCGGCCCGCACGGCCAGACCGGACTGCGCTGCGTCTTCTCGGTGGGCAGGGTCTTCTCGGTGGGCAGGGCCTTCTCGGTGGGGTGGCCGGAACAGCCCGGGCCCGAAGGACGAGAACGGGCGGCCGGTGGCCAGGGTCACTTCCAGCGCCCGCACGACCCGGCGCCGGTTGCCCGGCTCGATCCGGGAGGCGGCCAGCGGGTCGAGCGCCTCGAGCCGGCCGTAGAGGGCGGCGAGGCCGTCGGCGTCCCCGGCGGCGACGTCGAGTTCGGCCCGCAGTTCGAGGTCCTGTCCGGGCAGGGACAGCCCGTCCACCACCGCCTGGTAATAGAGCCCGGTGCCGCCCACCAACAGGGCGCGCCGGCCTCGCTCCTCGATACCCCCCACGGCCTCGCCGGCGAGGGCCTGGAAGCGGGAGAGGGAGAAGTCCTCGCCCGGGTCGGCGACGTCGAGGAGGTGGTGGGGCACGGCGGCCCGTTCGGCGGCGGAGGGCTTGGCCGTGCCGATCTCCATGTCCCGGTAGACCTGCATGGAGTCGACCGAGACGATCTCGACGTCGCCCAGCGCCTCGGCGGCGGCCAGGGCCAGCGCCGATTTACCGGACGCCGTCGGGCCGACGAGGGCGAGGTGTCCTGGATGCTTGGGAGCAGGGGCCGTGTCGCTAGACCCCGCTGACAACGAGGGGAACGCGGGGAATGCGGGGAATGCGGGGCTTGGCCAGTTCACCCCGCAGGTAGTGCGGCGCCGCCGAAGCGACCCGGACCTCGGTGTAGGCGCCGGGCGGCAGGATGGCGTCGCCCGGTGCGAAGTGCACGAGCTTGTTCTGCCGGGTGCGGCCGGAGAGAACCGACGGGTCCTTCTTCGACGGGCCCTCCACCAGGATCTGCTCGACCCGTCCGACCCGCGCCTCGTGGTGGCGCAACGCCGAGCGTTCGACGACCTCGGTGAGCCGGGTCATCCGCTCGGCGCAGACCGCGGCGGGAATGAAGTCGTCGGTCCAGGCGGCGGCCTCGGTGCCCGGCCGGGGCGAGAAGATAAACGTGTAGGCGGCGTCGTAGGCGGCCTCTTCCACGACCTCGAGGGTGCGGGCGAAGTCCTCGTCCGTCTCGCCCGGGAACCCGACTATGAGGTCGGTGGTGACGGCCAGGTCGGGGATCCTCTCCCGGGCCGCGGCCAGGCGCTCCAGGTACCGCTTGGCGGTGTAGCCGCGGTGCATCCGGGCCAGCGTCCGGTCGCTGCCGGCCTGGAGCGGCAGGTGCAGGTGCTCGCACACCGACGGGCAGTCGACCATCGCCTCGATCGTCTCCGGGCGGAGGTCCTTCGGGTGGGGCGACGTGAACCGCACCCGGCGGATGCCCCCCACGGCGTCGACCGCCCGCAACAGGTCGGCGAAGAGCGGCTTGTACTGACCGGCCCCGAGATCCCGCCCGTAGGAGTTCACGTTCTGGCCGAGCAGCGTGATCTCGGAGACGCCGTCGGCGGCGAGTTCCTCGACCTCACGGACGACGTCGCCGAGGCGCCGGCTCACCTCTTTGCCCCGCACGGCGGGCACGATGCAGAAGGCACAGGTGTTGTCGCAGCCGATCTGGATGGTCACCCAGGCGGCGTGGCCCACGTCGCGCCGGGCGGGCAGCGCGGAGGGGAAGGCCTCGCTCTCCTCCAGGATCTCCATTACCGGACCGCCGAGGCGGGCCTGCTCGAGCAGGTCGTGGGCCCGAGCGAGGTTGTGGGTGCCGAAGACCACGTCCACGTGCCCGGCCCGTTGCTGGATGAGCTCCCTGTCCTTCTGGGCGAGGCAGCCCCCGACGGCGATCTGGAGGTCGGGCCGCGCGGCCTTCAGCGTCTTCAGTTGGCCGAGATGCCCGTAGAGCTTGTTGTCGGCGTTCTCCCGCACACAGCAGGTGTTGAGCACGACCACGTCCGCCTCTTCGGGGGAGGCTGCTTCCTCCATCCCCTGTTGGCCGAGGAGACCGGCGAGGCGCTCGGAGTCGTGCTCGTTCATCTGGCACCCGAAGGTGCGGATGTAGAACTTCTTGGCCATCCGCATCAGTCTGTCAGACGCGCCGACGCGCCCCCGAGGGGCGCGTCGGAGGAGCGGCCTGACCGGCGCAGCGGGCCGGAAGCGCTCAGAGGCGGGTCAGATCGACGGCGACCGTCCTACCGGGGGTCTCCACCCGGGGCAGGGCCCGGACGCGGTTCTCGACCGACAGGCGGATAGCGGTGCGTCCCTCACCCTCGATCTCGACGTCCGCGAACGTGGGGATGCACACGAGGTCGATCCCCGAAGGCGCCACGTAACCGCGAGCGATGGCAATGGCCTTGATCGCCTGGTTGAGGGCGCCGGCGCCGATGACCTGTACCTCGACACTGCCCACCTGGCGCACAACGCCGGCAAGGGCACCGGCCACCGCGTTCGGATTGGACCGGGAGGACACCTTCAGGACTTCCATGGTCGAGCCCTTCCTGTGGGGAGCTTCGAATGGAACTTCTAGGCCGAACACTCGGATCCTGCGCCCGGCTCCGATCCCAAGGCCAAACCTGACTTTTCACCTTACTCGCGGTCCGTCCCTCGTCAACCCCTCTGCGTCAAACTTGAGGTCCGGAGTCCGCTGCTTACAGTGAGGCCGTTACCCCATGGTAACTGCCGTTACGCAACCCCGGGGGCAATTTCGCCTCCCGGGGTCACGAACTAGCGAAATTTGGCAGGGGCTAGCTGTCGGCGAGCTCCGACTCGGCCGGCTCCGCTGCCTCCTCGGCCTCGGCGACCACGCCGAAGCCCGACTTCTGCATCACCTTCTCCGAGATGTCCACCATCAGTTCCGGGCTGTCGGCCAGGAACTCCTTGGCCTTCTCCCGACCCTGGCCGAGCTGCTCACCGTCGTACGTGTACCAGGCGCCCGACTTCTTCACGATCCCGAGGTCGACGCCAAGATCTAGTAAGGAGCCTTCTCGGCTAATACCCTTACCGTACATGATGTCGAACTCGGCTTGTTTGAAGGGGGGAGCGCACTTGTTCTTCACAACCTTAACTCTGGTCCTATTGCCCACAACTTCAACACCGTCCTTGAGGCTCTCGATGCGACGGATGTCGAGCCGGACCGACGAGTAGAACTTGAGCGCACGGCCACCCGGGGTGGTTTCCGGGGAGCCGAACATAACGCCTATTTTTTCTCGCAGCTGGTTGATAAATACAGCAATGGTGTTCGACCGGCTCAGGTTGGCGGTCAGCTTCCGGAGCGCCTGGCTCATCAGGCGGGCCTGGAGGCCGACGTGGGTGTCGCCCATCTCGCCTTCGATCTCGGCCCGGGGGACGAGCGCGGCGACCGAGTCGATCACGATCACGGCGATGGCGCCGGAGCGCACCAGCATGTCGGCGATCTCGAGGGCCTGCTCCCCCGTGTCCGGCTGG